>PMIL01000073.1:0-23931 GCA_003157075.1 Bacteroidales bacterium
TTATATTCCCACCAGAAATCAAAGATGTCTCCAAGGAGGTATATCTCTTTTGCATTATGAACGATGGAGTTTAGCCATTTGACCACCATTCTTTCCCTTTCCAGAGGAGGTGATCCCGCAGCCAGTCCGAGGTGAAAATCCGAGGCAAAATATATATTTTTACTTTCTGTCAAGAGGAGGTTCTATTTGTTAAATAACTGTTCTAGTTCCAGTTGTAATGTTTTGCCATGAATGTTTGAGGAGATAATATTAAGGTCTTTGTTATAAAGATAATTGGTCGGGAGTACCTTCACGTTGTACATTATAGCATTTTTGGGATTGTTAGGATCGTCCTCCCTGGCAGAGATCCATGGTAACTCATCAAACCTGACAGCTGCTTTCCAGTTAGATTCATTTTCGTCGAGATTTATCTGATAGATCTCAAAGCCCTTTTTATTATATAGTTTGTAAAACTCTTTAAGCTGAAGGTTTTCCTCAATGCATTCTTTTGATTGCGTTGACCAGAATGCAAGAAGAACATATTTGCCCTTGAGAGAGGAGAGGGCAATTCTTTTACCATTGATTGTCATTAAATCCGGATCCAGTTTTGCCTGTGGCTTTGTTTTGGCAATCTCTGCAATCTGGGAAACGTACATCTGATTCATCTCTTTCTCAAAATCTCTTGCCAGGGCCTGTACCTGTTTGGAATTAGGATAATGACGTGTAAGTGAATCGGTAACTATTTTCAGGTATTGAAGATCATGTGGGTCATACAGGACATATGTATCAGGATTAATTCTCTGATAAAGTGCTTTAATTGAAGCGAGTGAATTTATATTATTAATAATAAATTCTATATTCTTTTTGCGCTGAGCCTTGATGAATTCATTGAATTTTGCTTCGAGTACTGGTCCTTTTATATCAAATCCGGTTTCCCGTGAAGCCTGGGTATAAATAGTACTCAGGGAATCAAGTTTTCTTTTGGTGTCAGCAAGTGTGAGATCAAGAGTCTGTATCTTTTGAGATCCCGTTGACCCGTTCACAACATAATTTTCAAACAGGTTTTTGCTGTTAAACGACAGATTAATCTTTTCTCCCGGCTCGGCTAAAAGCGTAATGAAATTGGTTGACGAATAACCCAGCTGGTAAAAATCGGCTACCGTTGTATTTACTCTGATATGAAAAGAGCCTTTCTTGCTTATTTTTGCTGAGTCAACCAGGATAGGGGTATTGACTTCTATTCGGTTGAGATAAATATATTTTTCTTTTGAATCCTTTATAACTCCGCTAACGGTAAATTTGCCCTTGTCTTTGCATCCTGAGAAAATTAAAAGCAGTGCCAGAAGATAGAATATTCGTTTCATTAAAAGTCGGATTACCAGTATTAGTATTCAGTTAATTATTTAAATAATTCTGCCAGTTTTGTCTGTAATTGTTCTCCTCTGAGGTTTGATGCTATTATTCTGCCTTCTTTATCAAGAAGAAAATTACAAGGAATAGATTCAACTTTATAGAGCGGCACAACTATAGAGTTCCAATATTTGACATCACTGACATGGATCCATTTCTCAAGGTGATCATCCTGAATACCTTTCTCCCAGGCCTCTTTGGTTTTGTCGAGTGATACCTGGTAGATCTGAAATCCTTTTTTGTGAAATGTATTGTAAACATTTACCAGGTTTGGATTTTCTTTCCTGCAAGGGGCACACCAGGAGGCCCAGAAATCCAATAAAACTACAGATCCTCTTGTAGATGAGAGTTTAATTGTATCTCCTGCAGGAGTTGGAAGCGATATCTCAGGAGCGATGGTTCCTGAGGAAGATTCTCCGGCAGGCTTAGTTGGCCCGGTCAGTTTAGATGACATTTCCTTTACCTGTTCATGAAGTGTTTTAACGGGTTCATAATCAGGATAAAGACTCGACATTGACGAGTCAACTTTTACAAAATATTTCATATCCTTTGAAGGATTCAGGACATAAACGCTTGGTGCAACCTGCTGATATAATGCAACAAGACTTACAAGTGAAGTTATATTCTCATCAATATATTTTTTTGTATAGGTGTTAATTTCATCCAGGTAAATATTTGCAAGGCTGTCGAGTGATTCGATAACTTTTGGCAACTCAGGTTTATCTATATTCTGCTGATAGATTTTATTTAGTCCGGTCAGCTTTTTTATGGTTATCCGCAATGTTCTATTATATTCAGCCATTGATTCAGTGCCCGTTGATCCATTCAGGGATATCGGATAATTCAATGAATCACTATGAACCTTCATGCTGATTTTCTCACCTGGTTTGACCAGCATGGTAAGAAAATTATTATTGTTACTTTTTAGCAGATAAAAACACGGTTGTTTGAGTTCTCTTTTAAAGCTAAATGTGCCAGCTGCAGATATCTTGACTGAGTCAATCGGTTTCAGCTCATTTGAGTTCAGTTCATCAAGGATAAGATAAGATCCGGTTACCGGATCCACAACTGTGCCTGATATTTTCACCGTATTATGTTTACAGGCAACAAATACCAATGCTATAAACAGATAGAAAAAAAGCTTCTTATTCATTAAGTAAGATGTTAATTGATAATTATTTTCAAATATTGAGATGCAAAGTTATTCTTTTTTTATTCAGGCAATACTTTTAAGAAATTTTATTAATTTGCCAGCGAGATGGTATCAGTTTGCAGGGTTCAAATTTTTTTGGTATCTTAGATAGAATATTTTATATGTTATTCTAATTGTAATTATATGAGTTACATTAAGTTCGATAAAAGTCAGGTAGTAAATCTTGAATACTCACTTGGACGAGAGATGATCAGAACCAATAGGGCGGGATCTTATTCTTCAACAACGCTTGTTGGCTGTAATACAAGAAAATATCATGGCCTGCTTGTTTGTCCTGTAGATGAGCTGGGAGGCGAAAGATTTGTTCTTCTCTCCTCACTCGATGTAACAGTTGTAAATAAAGACAAGAGTTTTAATATTGGAATTAGAAAATATAAAGGAGATTATTTTAGCCCGAAAGGTCATAAATATGTTGAGGACTACGATACGGACGATATTCCTGCGAGGATTTACAGGGTTGGCAATGTAATGCTTAAACAGGAAAGGCTTCTTGTTCATTATGAAGAACAACTTCTTATCAGGTATACTATTCTTGATGCCACGGAACCAATGAAACTTCAGTTCCGTCCTTTCCTGGTTTTCAGGAACATTCATCAACTTACCCATGCAAACCTTTCTGCAAATACAAAGGTTGATTTTATTGAAAACGGTATCAAATCCAAGATGTATGAAAAATTTCCTTCATTGAATATGCAATTTTCTACTGAAGTTGAGTTTATACCTGTTCCTGACTGGTATCTTGGAGTTGAATATATTGAAGAACAGAAGCGGGGTTATGACTATTCGGAAGATTTGTTTACACCGGGATTCTTCGAACTGAAGGCAAAAAAAGGCGACGTAATTGTATTTTCCGCTTCAACTAAAGAGCAAGATACATCAGGGTTAGAACAAAAGTTTATAAAAAACGGCTCTGGTAAAATTCCGCGTGATAGTTTTATTAATTGTCTGAGAAATGCTGCTCAGCAATTTGTTGAAAAGAGGGGTGGTAAAACACTTATTATAGCTGGTTATCCCTGGTTCGGGGCATGGGGACGGGATACTTTTATTGCCCTTCCAGGGTTGGCTTTAGCGCGGCACAGACTTGTTCTGTACAGGGAAGTTCTGGATACGCAGGTTAACAAAATGAAGGATGGATTGTTTCCAAATATGGGTAGTGCAAGCGACCCGGCATTTAATTCTGTTGATGCACCTCTTTGGTTTTTCTGGGCAGTTCAACAATATGCTGTGCATGGCGGCACCGATGGTTGGGAAAGATACGGTGCAGCAGCAAGATCAGTATTGAATGCCTTTAAAAATGGTACAGCATTTAATATACATATGAGAGACAATGGTCTTATTTATGCCGATGCTCCGGGGAAAGCTCTTACCTGGATGGATGCAGTGGTGAAGGGTGTTCCAGTTACCCCCAGGAGAGGTTATGATGTAGAGATAAATGCTCTCTGGTATAATGCTATTTGCCTTTCTCTTGAAATGGCAAAACTGGAAAATGATAAAAAATTTTTAAAGGAATATGAAAAGCTGCCTGAATTAATTAAGAAATCATTTCTTGAACTGTTCTGGGATGAAAAACTTGGTTATCTGGCTGATTATATCAATGATAATGAAGGAAAAAATACTTTTATCAGGCCAAACATGGTGATAGCAGTCTCTCTCCCTTTCTCAATGCTTAGCAAGGACCAGATGAAAAAGGTGCTGGATGTTGCAGACAGGAATCTTGTTACAGTCAGGGGTTTAAGAACTCTTTCTCCGCGTAATGAATTGTATCAGGGTGTTTGTGAAGGTAATCAGGAAGAAAGGGACAATGCTTATCATCAGGGTACTGTATGGCCCTGGCTTTATGGACCTTTCTGCGAAGGGTGGCTGAAAGTTTACGGGCAACAGGGGGTCCAGAAAGTAAAAAAACTGATATATGGCCTTGAAGCTGTGATGAGTGAACATGGAATAAGTACAATTTCAGAGATTTATGATGGTGATCCTCCTCATTCGCCCAGGGGTTGTATATCACAGGCCTGGAGTGTGGGTGAAGTTTTAAGGATAATCGACATGCTTGAAACAAAATTTGCAAATCAATAACAGAGGTACTATATGCGTGTGTTAATGTTCGGATGGGAATTTCCTCCACATATCTCAGGTGGATTAGGAACTGCAAGCTACGGTCTCACAAAGGGAATGGCTACGCTCGATGACCTTGAAGTAATATTTGTAGTGCCCAAAGCCTTTGGTGATGAAGATCAAAGTATGGTCCGACTGGTTGGGGCTAACCAGGTACCCGTAGCATACAAGCAGGTTTTCTATAAAGGATCCAGACGACCAATTGAAAGAATTGAAGTCTCCTCAAAGATTGTCCCTTACACCGATCCTGAAGACTTTTGGAAATTGGTAAAATCTGAAGTCTCCAGTTACACTTTCTATGTAAAAACAAATAACAAAGGTATGGTGGATTTTTCAGGAAGGTATGATACCAACCTGATGGATGAAATATATAAGTATTCGGTGGTAGCCGCAGTGATAGCTGAAGAAAATGATTTTGATATCATACATGCTCATGACTGGCTGGCTTATCCTGCGGGAATAGCAGCTATGGAAGTTTCCGGAAAACCACTGGTAATTCATGTCCATGCTACTGACTTTGACCGTAGCGGAGGAAGCGTGAATCCCGATGTATACCGGATTGAGAAGAATGGAATGGATGCAGCATCCAAAATAATTACTGTAAGCAATCTTACCAGAGATATTGTCATCAATAAATATAACATCAATCCTGACAAAGTTGAAACAGTATATAATGCTGTTGAACCGGTAAAAATTGCCGAGGACTGTATTATAAAAAAAGGATTCGATGAAAAGGTTGTTACATTCCTGGGCAGGATTACAATGCAGAAAGGTCCTGAATATTTCATAGAAGCTGCCTACAAGGTTTTACAGGTGATGGACAATGTCAGATTTGTCATGGCCGGATCAGGCGATATGATGGAAAAGATGATGAGAAGAGCTGCTGCTCTTAAAATAACTGACCGTTTCCATTTCACAGGTTTTCTTAAGGGTTCCGATGTTTTTACTATGCTTGATATGAGCGATGTTTATATTATGCCATCAGTATCCGAACCATTTGGGATCTCCCCGCTGGAAGCAATGCAATCAAATGTACCTGTTATTATTAGTAAACAGTCGGGAGTTGCAGAAATACTTACTCATGCAGTGAAAACTGACTTTTGGGATATCGATGCAATGGCTGATGCAATTTATGGGATACTTAATTATCCTGCCCTTTCCAACATGTTTATTAAAAATGGAAAGGAAGAAGTTATCAGACTAAAATGGGATAATTCCGCAAGACATGTACGTGATATATATTATAGAGTAGTTGGAAATAAAATGAATTAAGATATGAGTGCACCATCAGGCAATAAGGCAATTTGTTTCTATTTTCAGGTCCATCAGCCATTCAGGCTAAAAAGATACAGATTTTTTGATCTTGGGCATGATCATTACTATTATGATGATTTCTCAAACGAATCAATCATGAGAAAAATAGCAGAGAAATGTTATCTGCCTGCTAATAAAATTATATTTGATCTGATTCAGAAACATAAAGGGAAATTTAAAGTGACTTTCTCCCTTTCAGGACTGGCAATCAGCCAGTTCCGGCTCTATGCTCCTGAAGTTTTGGATTCTTTCAGGAAGCTTGCCGAAACCGGCATGGTGGAGTTCCTTGCTGAGACAAACGCACATTCTCTTGTTTCACTCAGGAGCAGAAGCGAATTTGAACGGCAGGTTGCTACTCATAAGGAAATGGTAAAAGAGTTTATTGGTGTTGAACCGACTTCATTCAGAAATACAGAATTGATTTATTCTGACACCATAGGTACTTGGGTGGCCGACATGGGGTTTAAATCAATTTTGACGGAGGGAGCAAAACATGTGCTTGGATGGAAAAGCCCCAATTTTCTCTATTGTAATTCAATAAATCCCCGTCTGAAAGTTCTGCTGAGGAACTTTGTTCTGAGCGATGATATCGCTTTCAGATTTTCAAACAAGAACTGGAATTCCTGGCCGTTAACAGCAGATAAATATGCTTCATGGATAAACAAGCTTGCTCCTAAGAGTGAGCTTATAAATATATTTCTTGACTATGAAACTTTCGGAGAACACAACTGGAAAGAAACAGGAATATTTGATTTTTTAGCTCATATGCCAGGAGCAATCCTGAAGAAAACTCCATTCAAATTTATGACTCCTACTGAAATAGCTGATTCATTACAACCGGTATCTGCAATCAGTATTCCTACACCTATTTCATGGGCCGATGAAGAGCGCGACATAACAGCGTGGCTTGGAAATGAGATGCAAGTTGCTGCACTCGATAAATTATATAGTCTGTCGGGGAAGGTGAACAAGTGCGGGGATTCACTTATAAAAAAGGATTGGGAATATTTGCAGTCAAGTGATCATTTTTATTATATGGCCACAAAATTTTTCTCCGATGGGGCAGTTCATGCTTATTTCAATCCTTACGACACGCCTTATGATGCATTCATGAATTATATGAATGTCTTAAGCGACTTTGAAATCAGACTTCAGAAACTATTTCCCGATACTGCTGAACAAGATCAGATATTCAAGCTTGGAACACAAGTTATCGAAAAAGATATGCTTATTGAAAAACAGGCAATCGAAATTGAAAAACTCAGTAAGAAAATTTCGAGAATAATACCTGATGTTAAACCGGCTAAACCGAAATCGTTGAAATCTTCAGTTATAAAGTCTGCAGTGGATAAAAATGTTAAGGTGGTTAAGACCCCTGCCAAGAAAAAGGGGAAAGTATCAGCTAAAGGACTCGTTATTAATGGGGTGACCGGTAAATTAAAAACGAGTTCAAAAACTACAAAAAAAACCACCCCACTTAAATCCGAAAAGAAAGTTAAACTAATTAAAAAGTAAGAGTATCAGACTAAAAACAAATAATTTCTGAAGATGAAGGTTGAATTTATTTTTGAAACCAGCTGGGAAGTATGCAATAAAGTTGGGGGGATACATACTGTTATCTCAACGAAGGCATTAAAGATTGTTAATGAACTTGGAGACAAGTATATACTTATCGGACCTGATGTTTGGCGTGAAGATGTTACTAATCCTGAATTTATCCCTGATGAATCGCTGTTTGTTGAATGGAAGGCAAGAGCTGTTTCTGAAGGTTTGAGAGTTAAAACAGGTCGATGGAATATTTCAGGGAAACCGATTGTAATGTTAATCGATTTTACACCTTATTTTGGCCAGCAGAATGAGATTTTCGCNNCGTGAACATCATAATATTATAGCTCAGTTTCATGAATGGATGACAGGAACTGGCATCCTATACCTTAAAAAGAACGCTCCATGGGTTGCCACTTCATTCACAACCCATGCAACAGTTCTTGGAAGATCTGTTGCAGGGAATAATCGGCCTCTCTACGGAAAGATGGAAGAGTATAATCCTGTTCAGATTGCCAGGGAGTTTAACGTGGTAGCCAAACAGTCGCTGGAGAAAATTTCAGCCGCAGAAGCTGACGTTTTTACAACAGTCAGCGAAATTACTTCGAGAGAATGTAAGCATTTTCTGGGTAAGGAAGTAGATTTCGTAACACCTAATGGATTTGAAGATTCATTTGTACCCGCCAGGGAAGTTTTTGAAGAAAGAAGACAAATGGCAAGGGAGAAGCTTCTAAGTGTGGCAGAAGCAGTACTCGGCTATTCGGTTTCAGAAGATTGTGTTTTGATTGTAAACAGCGGACGGTATGAGTTCCGGAATAAAGGCGTTGATATACTGATTGAGACTCTTGGTGATCTGCAGAAAAAAGGAAAAATTGTAAAGGAGTGTATTGCCTTTTTCCTTATACCTGCGTACCATAAGGGACCTCGTCAGGATATAATGGATATATTGTATAATAATGGTCCTGTAAACGGAGGAGACAGGTATCTCACGCATAGTCTGCATTACCCGTCAACAGATCCTGTCTTGCAGGGCTTGGCAGCACAAAATCTTGACAATAGCCAAAAATCAAAAGTTAAGATCATTTTTGTTCCATGTTATCTGAATGGTAATGATGGTATTTTTAACATGCCTTACTTCGAGTTGCTTATAGGATTTGATCTTTCGGTATTTCCATCATATTACGAGCCCTGGGGGTATACGCCGCTTGAGAGCCTGATGTTTTATATTCCGACAGTAACTACCTCACTTTCAGGATTTGGATTATGGGTAAGAACCTATTTTGAAAATCCGGGTAATGGCATTTCTGTAATTGAAAGGACTGATGATAACGAGAGTGATGTCATTTCTGAAATACGCGACTTTATAGAAAAGTTTATTGGACTTGATTTTAAAGAACTCGCTACTGCAAGAGATAAGGCACATGCAATTTCAAGAATTGCATTATGGGATAATCTCGTTAACTATTATTACAGTGCCTATGATCATGCTCTTGCACAAAGCAGTGACAGGAGGGAAGAACCCAGGGAATTCATAAGGTTCATTGAATCTCCCGGCATGCATATACACAAGCCTCATCAGATACCCGTTTGGAAAGATATTTATGTTCAGAGTGATGTTCCGGAAAAACTGGCTTCACTCAAGAAACTGGCAAATAATCTCTGGTGGTCGTGGAATAATGAAGCTGAATTACTTTTTAAGCGGATGGATCCCTCATTATGGGATGAAGTAAAACATAATCCCAAGCTGCTTCTCGAAAAGATTGATTATAAAAGACTTCTTGTCCTTGAAGATGATGATGATTTTGTAGCTGAACTGAAACACATAAATGAGATATTTAAAGCTCATATCGACAGGCCTGATATTCCCGCATTGCCTTCAGTTGCATACTTCAGCATGGAATTTGGAATACATCCGTGTCTGAAAACATATTCAGGCGGTCTGGGAATACTTGCGGGTGATTATCTTAAGGAAGCCAGTGATTCTAATTTTAATATTACAGGTGTTGGCCTCCTCTACAGATTCGGCTATTTCAAACAAAAGCTGGGACCAAGAGGAGAGCAGATTTCAGTCTATGAGGCTGAAGAGTTTTCCCGTCTTCCAATTAATCCAGTTAAAGATTCAAATGGTAATCACCTGGTTGTTAGTTTAGTATGGCCTGGGAGAACAGTGAAAATACGTGTATGGGAAGCAATGGTTGGTAAAGTAAGACTGGTACTTCTGGATACAGATTTTGATGATAATTTGCCTGAAGACAGAACTGTAACACATTATCTCTATGGAGGAGATAATGAGAACAGGCTAAGACAGGAACTCATCCTCGGTATTGGCGGTATCAGAGCCCTCGTGGCAATGGGCCTTAATCCTGACATCTATCATAGCAACGAAGGACATTCTGCATTTATTAGTCTTGAAAGGTTAAGGGGTATGATAACTGATCAGCATCTTACATTTAACCAGGCACTTGAAGCTGTCAGGTCATCGACATTGTTCACTACACATACTCCTGTACCTGCAGGTCATGATGCTTTTGAAGAAGATCTTCTTCGAAAATATATATCTCACTACCATAGCCGTTTAACAATCAGCTGGGGTGAACTTATGGCTCTGGGTCAATGCGAAGGAGACTCTGATAAAAAATTCAANNATGAGTTATCTGGCCACCAGGATGTCGCAAGAAGTAAATGGTGTAAGTAAACTGCATGGCGAGGTTAGCCAGGGCATGTTTAATAAACTCTGGCCAGGCTATCTTAAAGAGGAACTATTTATAGGTTATGTTACTAACGGAGTTCATCATCCCACATGGACAGCCCCTGAATGGAAAGCTATTTACAAAGAGCTGACAGGAAGCATAAATTTTGACCAGACTGACAGATCCCTCTGGGAGAAACTTTATAATCTGGAGGATAAAAAGGTCTATGAAATAAAAACCGGTCTTAAGAAGAGCCTTTTTTCGAATATCAGGAAAAGACTTCAATCAGATATGATTGAGAAACATGTGAGTCCGCATACTTTACTTAGTATAAGCAGTCACCTTAATGAAAAGGCTCTTACAATTGGTTTTGCCAGACGGTTTGCCACATATAAACGAGCTTCCCTTCTTTTCAGGGATCTCGACAGGCTAGCACGCATAGTTAATAATCCCGAAAAACCTGTCCAGTTTATTTATGCCGGGAAAGCACATCCAAATGATGGAGGTGGCAAAGACCTGATAAAAAAGGTCTTTGAAATTTCACAGATGCCAGAGTTTGCCGGGAAAGTAATTTTCCTTGAGAATTATGATATAGAGCTGGCCAAATATCTGACCAGGGGCGTAGATATCTGGCTTAATACCCCGACCAGACCACTTGAAGCTTCAGGTACAAGCGGTGAAAAAGCAGTTATGAATGGTACTATCCATTTCAGCGTACTCGATGGGTGGTGGGTTGAAGGATACCGGGCATTCGCAGGCTGGGCATTACCTAAGAAAAGGACTTATGAGAATCAGGAACTTCAGGACGATATAGATGCTGAAACAATTTATAATATGCTTGAATTTGAAATAGTTCCGGCATATTATTCTTTTAATAAGGAAGGGATACCTGCTGAATGGGTAAGCCTTATCAAGAACACTATGGTGAAAATCGCTCCGGAATTTACTATGAAGCGAATGATTGATGATTATTTTGAAAAATATTACTCAAAACTTTTTATAAGGAACAAATATCTCATCAACAATAATTTTGAAAAAGCTAAAGAACTTGCGGCATGGAAAAAAACCATGAAGGACGAATGGGATAATATTGAAGTCCTGAGTTACAGTTTTGAACGTGCCGGAGAAAATGTTTACCGTTCAGGTCATGATTACAGAGCTGAAATAGCACTTGATGTAAAGAAAATTCCGAAAGAGAATGTTGGTGTTGAATTTATTGTCACTCATTTGGGCAAAAATGGTGAACATGAATTCGTCGCAAGTGAAGAGTTTAAACTGATCAGCAGTAAGTCCGGGAAATGTCTTTACAGGGCCAGTCTTGTTCCTGAAAAAGCAGGTTCTTTCTTCTATGGTATACGTATCTATCCGAAACACAAAGATCTTCCTCACAAACAGGATTTTTATCTTCTTCGGTGGATCGATTAAAGATCAGTAGCCTTTCGAACAGGCTCTTTTTTAAAAACTATAGCCGTCCTAGCAGGCAAATACAAATAAAGGTACAAAGGGGCATTAATAATGTTCCTTTGTGCTTTTCTTATTGACATGTAGATGGTTTTCCTGTCAATCCGATCGAAACCGTCGAACGCGGGGTCATCAGTATCAAGTACAACTTTGAACTTACCTGTTACAGGAATACCGTAATCGGTAAATGAAATATTTGGATTGAAATTAAAAACAAATAATAATTCACCCCTCATATAAGCGAGGACTTTATCTGCATTATTGTCATAAATCTTGTTAACACTAAGATCATCAAGTATTTTGAAGTCAGTGTGAAGCTTTAACATTTTCCGGTCGAACTTTTGCAGGCTGTAGTATTTAAGATTTTTGTTTTCTGCAAGATTCCACTGACGACGAGCATATTTAAAACTCCAGTTGTTCCCCTCCCTTGGGAAATCTATCCATTCAGGATGGCCAAATTCATTACCCATAAAGTTAAGGTAGCCTCCGCCTGAAGTGCTGAAAGTAATCAGCCTGATCATTTTGTGGAGTGCAATACCGCGGTCAACTACTATACTGTGATACGGTTTGTTCATTCCTGAATACATTTCAGCATCTATCATCCTGAAAATAAGAGTTTTATCTCCAACCAAAGCCTGGTCGTGCGATTCGCAGTAAGATATTATCTTTTCCTCAGGGCGATGTTGAGTCAATTCATGGAATAACTGAACCATATCCCAGTTTTCATCATATGTCTCTTTTACAAGCTTTATCCAATAATCGGGGACACCCATAGATAACCTGAAATCAAAACCATATCCTTTCCTTTCAACGTCAGAAGCGAGACCCGGCATTCCGCTCATCTCTTCAGCTATTGTTATAGCCTCCGGTCTGTAATTATGGATCATTTTATTGGCAAGAAAAAGATAGACGAGGGCATCTTCATCTTCATTGCCATCAAAATAATCATTATATGAGGTAAAGTTTTTTCCCAGACCATGATCATAATAGATCATACTTGTGATTCCATCGAATCTGAAACCGTCGAATTTATACTCTTCCAACCAGTACCGGCAGTTAGAGAGAAGAAAGTGTATCACATTATTTTTACCATAGTCGAAGCAGAGAGAATCCCATGCTATATGATTCCTTCTCTCATTTGCATGAAAATACTGTCCCATTGATCCGTCAAAAAGACCTAATCCTTCATTAACATTCTTAACTGAATGTGAGTGTACCAGGTCCATAATAACTCTTAGGCCATCCATATGGGCTTTATCAACCAGTTCTTTAAGATCTTCAGGAGTTCCGAATCGGGATGATGCTGCATAAAAACTTGAAACATGATATCCAAAAGAACCATAAAAGGGATGTTCCTGGATAGCCATAAGCTGTATAGTATTGTAGCCTGATTTTCTTATAACAGGAAGAATGTTTTCGGTAAATTCACGATATGTTCCGATTTTTTCCTGTGAAGTGGCCATTCCTATATGGGCTTCATAGATTACAGGAGCAGGGTTTCGGGGATTAAAATTATTACAGCTCCAGGAATAATTATTCTCCGGTTGCCAAACCTGTGCATTGAAGATTTTAGTCTTCTCATCCTGTACCACTCGGTTCGCATACGAAGGAATGCGCTCTCCTTTGCCGCCTTCCCAGTAGACAGAAAGTTTGAAAAGATCTCCATGCTTAATTGAATCCAGGGGGAGGAATATTTCCCAGTCTCCCATATCATTTATTCTGGTCATCATGAATTCCTTCTTCTCTTTCCAGTTTGTAAAAACACCAATGATAAAGATGCTTTTTGCATTGGGAGCCCATTCCCTGAAAACCCATGAATCGTTATTACGATGCAAACCATAATAATAATGCCCCATAGCGAAATCACTAAGAGTCCCTTCTCCTATAAGTTGATTTTCCTTGAGAAGGCATTTAGCTATACGCCTGTCGATGACATTTGTAAATGGATTCAACCAGGGGTCGGATAGATAGAAACTCGTTGTATTCATGATGATTGGGGAAATAGGATATCTTTGTATAAAAGTACGAAATCTAAATCATTTATTAGCTTCATATTCACAGGCTTTATTAATTTTGCACACATAATTTTATGCTATGATAATTCATGACGGATATGAAAATCTTAATCTGAATTCTCCGGTCACAACACTTGGAATATTTGATGGTGTTCACAGGGGACATATGGCTCTCCTTGAATGTCTTATTTCCAGGGCAAAAGAGGAACTATGCGAATCCGTTGTAATTACCTTCTCGCCTCATCCCAGGATAGTACTTGAACAAAACGGCAAAGATCTCGCTTTCCTTACGACTATGGATGAGAAAGTGGAACTTCTTGAAAAAAAAGGTATTGACCACCTTGTTGTAATACATTTTGATATCAAATTCAGTAAGATATCGGCATGTGATTTTATTAAGGATATCCTCGTGGAAAAGATTGGTACGAGGCATCTCATTATTGGACATAATCATCACTTTGGCAGACGAGGGGAAGGCGATATAAACACTATTCAGAAGTGTTCTGAATCACTGGGCTTTAAAGTCGAACAGGTCCAGGGTTTTAGCACAGAAGAG
The DNA here is from genome assembly GCA_003157075.1 of Bacteroidales bacterium. Taxonomy (GTDB): domain Bacteria; phylum Bacteroidota; class Bacteroidia; order Bacteroidales; family VadinHA17; genus LD21. The sequence continues at coordinate 14,296 of PMIL01000073.1, forward strand.
GGAACTATAAGTTCGTCATTAATCCGTGACGCTCTATTAACAGGAAGACTTGATGAAGCAAACAAATGGCTTGGATACTCTTATTCTGTAAGTGGTTCAGTTATTGAAGGCAGAAAAATTGGCAGATCAATTGGATTTCCGACTGCAAATATTAAACCTGATTCTCAAAATAAATTAATACCGGGTTACGGAGTATATGCAGTTGAAGTCAGGATTGACGGCACATTCTTTCCGGGCATGCTGAGTATTGGTTCTAATCCAACAGTAAATTCGAATAGGAATTTTCGAAGTATTGAAGTTCATATTTTAAACTTTGATAAGAATATTTACGGAAAAAATATTACAGTCAGATTCAGGAAAAGGCTGAGAGATGAAAAAAAATTTGATGATCTGGACCAACTGACAAAACAGATGAGCCTTGATAAGGAAGATACGCTGCGATTGTTAACCTGAAAAATAATAAATGTTTTTGTTAACTTTGACCTGTTAAAAATAATCTGAATTATGAATGTAAGCGTTGATGTTATGCAATACCAGGTAAAAGATATTTCGCTCGCAGATTTTGGCAGGAAAGAGATAGAAATTGCAGAAAAAGAAATGCCGGGTTTACTGGCAATAAGAAAGAAGTATTATTCGGAACAGCCTTTAAAAGGTGCACGGATAACAGGTTCATTGCACATGACTATTCAAACGGCGGTTCTGATTGAAACACTCGCTGATCTTGGTGCAGATGTGAGATGGGCGAGCTGTAATATTTTCTCAACGCAGGATCATGCAGCCGCAGCCATAGCCGCAAGAGGAATACCTGTATTTGCCTGGAAAGGAGAAACTCTTGAAGAATACTGGTGGTGTACTGCACAGGCTCTTTCATTTCCGGGAGGCAAGGGCCCGAACCTGCTGGTTGATGATGGCGGCGATGCTTCATTGATGGTTCATCTTGGCTATAAAGCTGAAAAAGCACCTGAGACACTTGATAAGAAACCTTCCAACAGGGAAGAAGCAATTATACTTTCGACACTTAAAGATATTCTGGCTAAAGAACCGGGGAAATGGCATACGACTGTCAGCGAACTTAAGGGGATCTCTGAAGAAACGACAACAGGGGTACACAGATTGTACCAGATGATGGAAAATGGTGAATTACTTGTACCAGCTATTAATGTAAATGATTCGGTAACAAAATCAAAATTTGATAACCTGTACGGGTGCCGTGAATCTTTGGCTGACGGAATAAAAAGAGCCACGGATGTAATGCTTGCCGGGAAGGTTGTTGTTGTGTGCGGGTACGGTGATGTGGGAAAAGGCTGTGCAAAATCGATGAAATCCTATGGATCAAGGGTTATTGTTACTGAAATAGACCCGATCTGCGCACTCCAGGCATCAATGGAAGGATTTGAAGTTAAGACAGTTGAAGATACCCTGAATGAGGGAAATATCTTTGTAACTGCTACTGGCAACATGGATATCATAACTCTTGACCATATGCAGAAAATGAAAGATCAGGCTATCGTTTGCAACATAGGTCATTTTGATAATGAGATTCAGGTTGACAAACTGAATGAACTTAAGGGAGTTGTAAAAATCAACATTAAACCGCAGGTTGATAAATATCTATTCGCCGACGGACATGCAATATTTATACTTGCGGAGGGTCGACTTGTAAACCTCGGCTGTGCCACTGGTCATCCTTCGTTTGTTATGAGCAACTCTTTCAGTAATCAGACACTGGCACAGATTGATCTCTGGAAAAATAAATATGAAATAGGAGTTTACAGGCTCCCTAAATATCTCGATGAGGAAGTAGCACGTTTACATCTTGAACAGCTGGGTGTTAAACTAACAAAACTTTCAAAGGAACAATCTGATTATATCGGGGTACCTGAAATTGGACCTTATAAGGCAGATCATTACAGGTACTAATCAGTTCCACACAGTAACATAATTACCCTGGAAACTGGTTTTATAGTTTTTCAGAGGGTATCTGCCAACACCTGAAGCCGGTGTACCTCCAACAGTAAGTCCGTATTTAGTTCCGCATTTTGGACAGACAGCAATAGTGGAATTTGTCGGATCAATATTTACTTTAACACTCAGACTATTAACTACATAATCATGTGGACACGTGCGGTCGTAGGCGTAAAACTCTTCAACTCCAAAACAAATAATTATTCCGTTGCCATCGTATCCAGCAGCAGCCTGCCCCCAGTTATTAGTATGAGAATCAACAGTTACCGAACCTCCGAACCCGCTTAGGTTAACAAATTCAGGATCATTTAGATTCAGAGTGAAATTCACATAAGTATCGGGTATAACGTCATTCTTCCTATTGCAAGAAGTCAGAGCAAAAACAAATGCCGCTGTAATTAAAAAAAATCTTATTTTTGAATAGCAACACATCCGGAAATAATTAATATTGCAAAATTACTAATAACACAGGGAATTTAACGGAATTGAGAAAATTTTATTGTAACATCTGAAAATGAATAATTTATCTATGAAGAAATTTTTTCTATTCCTTTTTGTTTTATTCCTGACTCTGGCATCTGCCAATGCCCAGATATTTCATAAGGATCCGGAAAAACAATTATTTGGTAAAAGTCATGGAAGCAGGAAAGAGACAAAGGTCAGAGAACCCAAAAAAGTGCTTAAGGCTAAAAAAAAGCAAGAGGCTAATGATCGCAGGCTAAAAAAGGATTATGATAAATCCGTAAAACAATCACAAAAAAGATCTATAGACATACAAACACCTGAAGTCCAAGCACGTATGAAACAGAACAAGAAAGATTACACCCGGCGTGACAGGGATAAAAAGAAAAAAATTAAAGCTGCATCCAAAGAAGCAGGAGGGAAATATAATTAAAGTGATATATATAAGTTTAATTACTTGTAAAACACCTATTCACAAGATTTTTATTTGTAAATAATTAAAAAAAATTATATATTTGTTCTTGAAGAGTTCCGGCAACCCCGGAATTCTTCTTATTTTTTTAATATTATAGAGAAAAATGTCAGAGGTTATATATGTGACAGTAGAAGGTCTTCAGAAGCTGAAAGAGGAACTTGATCAATTAAGAAATGTTGAGAGACCTTCAATTTCCAGGCAGATAGCTGATGCAAGGGATAAAGGAGACCTGTCTGAAAATGCAGAGTATGCAGCCGCCAAGGAAGCACAGGGTATGCTTGAGCTTAGAATATCAAAGCTCGAGGATATTGTGGCACGCTCCAGAATTCTTGATGAATCTAAAATTGATATCTCTTCTGTAAGGTTACTAAACAGAGTTAAGATCAGAAATAAGACAAATAATTCAGTAATGGAGTACCTGATCGTTCCTGAAAGCGAAGCAAATTTTAAACTGGGCAAGATTGCCGTTAGTTCACCTATTGCTCAGGGTCTAATTGGGAAGAAAGTCGGCGATATTGTGAAAATTACAGTACCCTCGGGGACTATTCCATTTGAAATCATTTCAATTTCAATCTAGTAATTTATTTTATTCGCCATTATGGCTAGCATTTTTTCAAGAATTATTAGAGGGGAGATACCCTGCTATAAGATTGCAGAAAATGATAATTATTTTGCATTTCTTGATATTAATCCTTTGCGTGCCGGTCATACTCTGGTAGTTCCCAAAAGGGAGACTGATTATATTTTTGACCTTGAAGATGAATATCTGGCAGGGATGGTTGTATTTTCAAAGAAAATTGCAGTTGCTATCAGAAAGGCAATTCCCTGTAACCGTATCGGTGTAGCCATTCTTGGTCTTGAGGTGCCTCATGCACATATACATCTTGTTCCTATGGACACGATGGATGATATTAACTTCAAAAATCCTAAACTTAAGTTCTCCCCGGATGAGTTTAAGGAGACTGCTTCTAAAATCAGCCAGAAGGTAATTCTTTAAAACCCTTATTAAGCTAACTTTTCTTTATTCACAGCTTTATAGGGATTCCCCCAAATACACACAAGAAACAATAACATCCCGAAACTCATCCACCCTTGGGCTTAACTCTAAAGCAATGGATATGAGGTGGACGAGTTGAGGGATTTCCTAACCATTATACCGGAATTTAATTAACATATTCTTGTCCCTGATACCAAATCAAATAGTGCGAGCGTCTCTATTTCTAATAATATTTTGAGGCACTGCCGTTTTCTGCCGTATTAGTGATTGAGAAAAAAAATGTGATGAAAGATTAGATTAAGCTAAAAGGTGGCGACAAATATATATAGGGCAGGGTCGTTGCATGCAACGTCGCTGCATCATTTATGATTATTTGCAGGTTATACATTTAATTGAATTTTTCATAACTTTATAGAATAATTCTGCTCGCTGCATGAGTTATTTTTATTATTTATGGGATGATTTTATCAGCCTGTTGTTTCCAAGGCTGTGCTATGCATGTGGCAACCATCTGATGAGGAATGAAAACCTCATATGTACTGAATGTTATGTTGTTATTCCACGTACAAATTATCATTTAGAGGAGAATAATCCAGTAGCCCAGCTCTTTTGGGGGAGATGTGTAATAGAAAAAGCTGCAGCTTTCTCATATTTTAATAAGGGCAGCCGTATAAGAAACCTGATTCATCATCTTAAGTATAAAGGAATTAAGGAAATAGGTTTTGAACTTGGTAAAATATATGGATTGTCTCTGACTTCTTCAGGCTTTACAAAGGACATTGATGTGATAATACCAGTTCCTCTACACCCTTCCAAAGTACGTGTGCGTGGTTTCAACCAGAGTGAAATTATTTCATCGGGTATAGCAGGTGCCTCCTCTCTGCCGCTTGATATCAACACGCTGAAACGAATAACGAAATCTGCCACTCAAACAAAACGGTCCCGTTTTGAAAGATGGACAAATGTCGAGGGTATATTCAGAGTTACAGATCCTCAGGCCATTATGGGAAAACATGTTTTGCTGGTTGATGACGTTATAACCACTGGGTCAACAATTGAATCCTGTTCAAATGAGTTACTAAAGATTGAGGGAGTCAGGGTAAGTGTCGTGGCGCTGGCTTTTGCAAACATTTAAATAATTATTCCCCTTTTGTTTTAACTCGTTTCGGGTTTTTACTCATGAAGTCTTTCCAACTGTTATAGGCTTTTTCCTGCGTTGGCTTATTAGTCTGGTAAAAATGGCAAAGCGCAGCAGCTAATCCATCGGTAGCATCAAGTTTTATTTCCGACAAGTTGAATTTCAGAATATTCATAAGCATTGCTGCCACCTGTTCCTTTGATGCAGCGCCCTGACCCGTTATAGACATTTTTATTTTTCTTGGGGCATATTCAAAAATTGGAAGTGAACGTGTTAGTGCTGCAGCAATTGCAGCTCCCTGGGCCCTTCCTAGTTTTAACATTGACTGCACATTTTTACCGAAGAAAGGAGCTTCAATAGCCAGTTCATCGGGATGATATTCATCTATAATCCCGATAGTTCTGTCAAAAATGTGTTTCAGCTTGAGATAATGATCTTCATATTTCGAAAGATCAATCTGCCCGATGGTTACAAGCTCAGGTATTGTACCTGAAGTCTTTATAACTCCATACCCAGTAATGCTTGTACCCGGATCGATACCCAGAATTATCCTCTCCTTTGGTTTAACCTTCAATTTTTAAATATATGCAGCTAAGGTATCAATTTGTGAATTTATTTAATGATATACGCATTGTTATTCTTTGCAGGATTTTCCTGAAAAACTACTGTACGTTTTGGCTGATTTAAATATAAACTCTTTGCAGAAACAGTTCCATTTTCAAGATAATAAATTGCTTCCTTCAGGCAGGCCTCATTTCTGTTATTCCAATCATGTGTAATGTCATCAATAACAAATTTTGCAGGGGCAAAACCTTTAAAAAAATCACCCTCTCCTGCTGAATTAACGACATTGAAAGTTATAGGGAAGAATGCATAATCGGTTTTATAAAGAAATCCATTCATACCAACAGGTTTCCCATTTGTTGTAGCCCCAATAGTTGTGACATCAAGAACAGGTTTTAATCCATTAATAAAATCTTCGCTTGCAGAAGCAGTACCCTGAGTAGTGATTACTATAAGTTTTGATATAGTCAGAGGATAACTTACCGTTTTGAAAGGATATGATACGTTATATTGTGTATTCTTGTCATTATAGGTTAATGTAAGAAAGGTGGTATTAAATTTTGCAGCACCTGCAACATAACTTGACATATTCTGAAGAACGCTAAGATCACAACCTCCATTGTATCTCAAATCGACTATGAGATTATTGATATTATTCAGGCTAAAATATGCAAATGCTGTCTGTAAATCTGCATTTGATGGCGGAATAAATTCGTCAAAAACAAGATGCCCTGTAATTCCTGTTTTAAGATGAAGGGTATCCGCAAGAATAACAGTATTTAAAGTAAAAGCAGCTTTTGTAGATACAATAGTGGAATCTTTTCCCTCAGGTGTCTGAAAAAGAAAAGTGTTAGTAATACCTGCTGTTGAAGTTCCTATTAGCGAATTATAAGTGACAGCATCTTTTGCAATAAATACAGGAGCCAGGTCAGTGCCATTGAGCTTCTTAACGATCCAACCTCTACGGACACCTTTACTGTACAACGGGGACCTAGTATAAATTTGCGCAATTCTTACTGTCTGAGTAAGAGAATCGAGACCCATACTGATTCCGTGACCAACAAAGCTTCCGGTACTCGTAGCAAGATATTCATCATATGTTTGAACAAAGCTCCACCTGTCAAGAGTCTTATATCTCATTGCATCCAGCAGTGTATACGGATCTTTGTATGCTGTATCAACTACTACGGGCATAAGTTTATACCACAGATAGTATTGATTCATTGCGGCATAAAGATAATCCCTGGCCAGCTCATCAGTGGTCAGACTATCGGTTGTATCAGTTTTAATGACAGCAGGAGTAACATTTTTCTTACACGAACTTATTATAGTTATTGTAATAAACAGTATAATAATGAACTTTTTCATATATGTGATAATTTTTTTACTATAACAATTAAACAGTGGTTTTTGATCGAAAATTTTGTACAAAGATTCCCGAAACGATTATTATTAATCCAAAGGGGGTTGTATAATAAACGGGTTCATGGAGAATAAAGTGTATAAATACCAGGGAAAGAAAAGGAGCCAGGTAAACCAGGTTACTTACTTTTGCCGTATTTGAAGCCAATTGGAGAGCTTTTAGCCAGAAGAAGAATGTTATTCCCATTTCGAAGCAGCCAACATAGACCGACGAAATAAATCCTTTTGAACCAATTTCAAATTTGAACTTCCCCATTATTATCATTGAGATAATAAGAAAGGCTGAGCCAAAAAGAAAATTAAGAAGTAGTTTAACACCTTCATCCCTTTTGTCTTTAACATTCAGAATGAAGTAAAAAGCCCAGAATACGGAACTGCCTGTCGCAAGAAGCACCCCAGAAAGATGTGAATGGATCGGTTTAAATAGCCTCCCCTGGGATGAAATGATGTAAACCCCTATAAAGCTGATGATCAGGGCGAGAAAGCTTTTTTTCTCAATATTTTGTCCAAGAATAGGGACTGAAATAAATACCAGTATAATCGGCCATATCATATTAAGCGGCTGGGCAACCTGTGCAGGAAGCAATTGGTAAGCTTTAAGAAGAATGAGATAGTAAAGAAATGGATTTATGAATCCCAGAATTGCTGAGTTCAGGAGTTCTTTCCTGGTAGTCAGCCTGAGGTGATGTGCTTTTCCGCCTATAATGACAACAACAGATAATATAATTGCAGAAGTCATTGAGGCAATTGTAAGCATTGGCAGAATATCCAGTTCTCCAAGGCCTATCTTAAATGCAGTTGGAACTGTCGACCAGAAGAAAATCGCTAATCCGGCATAAAGATATGATTGACGGTTTCTATCCATGTTTTTTTGAAGTAAGAACAACAAACATTCGAATGTTGAATGCAGAATTTATTACTTCTTAATTCGCTGTTCGTTTGTTCTTCATTCTTACTTCATTAAAAGTCCATTCGTTTTAATTGATTAAATCAAATCCAGTATAGGGAATCAGCACTTTAGGTATCTTAATTCCCGATTCGGTCTGATTATTTTCAAGGATAGCAGCGACAATTCTGGGCAAAGCAAGTGCACTGCCATTGAGTGTATGAACCAAACGAGTCTGTTTTTCACCTTTTTCTTTGAACCTGCATTTCAATCTGTTTGCCTGAAAGGATTCAAAATTTGATACTGAACTTACCTCCAGCCATCGTTTTTGTGCAGCAGACCACACTTCAAAATCATAAGTGAGAGCCGAAGTGAATGACATGTCACCTCCGCAGAGCTTCAGGATACGATATGGCAGCTCAAGTTTTGAGACCAGGTTTTCAACATGATTAACCATCTCAGTCAGTGATTCATAAGAATGATCGGGATGGTCAATCCTTACTATTTCAACTTTATCAAACTGATGCAGTCTGTTAAGTCCTCTTACATGAGCTCCCCAGGAGCCAGCCTCTCTTCTGAAGCAGGGAGTATATGCAATATTCTTGAGAGGAAGCATTTCGGCATTGAGGATAACATCTCTGTAGATATTTGTAACAGGTACTTCGGCCGTTGGGATAAGGTAAAAATTATCGAGATTTGCATGATACATTTGTCCCTCTTTATCAGGTAGTTGGCCAGTACCAAAACCTGAATCTTCATTTACTACTATTGGGGGCATAACTTCCCTATAGCCTGCTTTTGATCCTTCATCAAGGAAAAAATTTATAAGGGCTCTTTCCAGTTTTGCTCCTTTTCCAAGGTAAACAGGAAATCCGGCTCCTGTAAGTTTTATTCCGAGATCAAAGTCAATTATGTTGTTTTTCTTAATAAGATCCCAATGGGGGAGAGCTGTTACTGATAATTGGGGAATAACTCCGCCTTGTCTGACTTTTACGTTATCATCAGCTCCGTGCCCTCCGGCAACGGATTCATGAGGAAGGTTGGGTAATCTGACGATCTCGTTTTTCAGATCTATATCTATAGGTACAATTTTGTCGGAAAGCAGTTTGATCTCTTCTTTAAGCGAATATGTCTTAGCCTTGGCTGCTTCGGCTTCTTCTTTCTTCCCATTCTTCATAAGGATACCAATCTCACGGGATATCTGATTCATCTCCGCCTGCATATTATCAGTTTTGGATTGAATTTCACGCCGGGAAGAATCGAGTGCAAGAATTCTTTCAATAATTTCTTCTGCCTTAAAGTTTTTTACATTTAGTCTTTCTATAATAAAATCTTTCTTTTCGCGGATGAGGTTAATGGTTAACATAATCTGTTATAGGTTAATAAAAAAGCAGGCCTTATAGCCTGCCGTAAAAATATTAAAAACTCCCGATAATACTTTCCTGAATCAGAAAAGAATTTCGGGAGTTCTAATTTCTTAAGGAAATAGATTATTCTGTTATCGGATTAACCGACACATAGGTTTTATTATCTTTTTTTCTTTTGAACTCTACTTCACCATCGGTGAGAGCAAAAAGAGTATGATCTTTTCCCAGGCCAACATTAAGACCCGGATTATGTTTGGTTCCTCTCTGGCGAACAATGATGTTGCCTGCTACGGCTGTCTGGCCGCCGAAGAGTTTCACACCCAGTCGTTTACTCTGAGAATCGCGACCGTTACGTGAACT
>PMIL01000073.1:24048-24199 GCA_003157075.1 Bacteroidales bacterium
CATCTACTTTAACTTCTTCTTTCTTTGTTGATATTTTTTTTGGTAATGATTTCCCGTTGATGCTGATTATCTCAACCTGAGTAAAGTTCTGACGGTGACCATTTTTAACCCTGTAACCTTTTTTCTTCTTTTTCTTGAATACAATTACCTT
>PMIL01000197.1:0-4551 GCA_003157075.1 Bacteroidales bacterium
ATCGGCAATAACTGAAAAGAACGGTTTTGTGACTCTCTCCAACGGACTTGTCTCCAGAACGATTAGCCTGTCTCCAGATGGAGCCACCATCGGATTCGAAAATATTATGACTGGCAATGAACTCATCAGGGCTATAAAGCCTGAGGCTGTTGTTGCAATTAATGGTAAAGAATTCAGGATAGGAGGATTGACCGGACAACCTGTAAAAAATTATCTTCGTGAAGAATGGATTCCAGGTCTGAAGACAGATTCTTTGTCAAAATTTATGCTTTCAGGTTATACCACCGGAGAAATTACTAAAAGGTTTGAATGGAAAAAGAGACCAGAGTGGATGCCGCAGGATATGCCATGGCCTCCAAAAGGGAAGGAAGCTGATTTTACTTATACAGCAAAGTTAAATGAAGTTGATGCAGCAGGTATTAAAGTTGTTATACATTATGAAATCTATGATGGGTTGCCCCTTATCTCAAAATGGATCACGATTAACAATTTTCGTTCTAAGGAGATCATTATTGACAGTTTCACCTCAGAAATTCTCGCTCTGACGGAGGAGGAGAGCGCTGTTGGCGATAAAAAAAACTGGGTTTTACCAAACCTCTATGTTGAAACAGACTATGCATTTGGCGGCAGTATGTCTTCAGAATCATGTTACGAAAAATCAGTCTGGTGGATCCCTGACCCTGAGTATAAAACTATCGTCAACTATAACAGGATACAGCCGTCATTGCTGGAATGCAGGCCAATGACAGGACCAGCTCAAAGAGTTGGACCGGGGAAGTCATTTAACAGTTTCAGAACATGGATACTGGTAAGTGATAACTGGGACCGAGAGAGGAAGGGATTGGCCCAGCGTAAGATGTACAGGACAATTGCTCCCTGGGTAACAGAAAACCCAATCTTCATGCATTTACGGTATTCAGATAATGAATCTGTAAAAAAGGCTGTAGATCAGTGTGTCGCCACAGGATTTGAAAAAATAATCCTCTCATTTGGAAGCGGGTTTGATATTGAAGATACAACCAAAGCCAACCTGGACCGATACAAAGAACTCACAGTATATGCACACAGCAAAGGCATTTCAATCGGAGGATACAGTCTTCTTGCAAGCCGTCATGTTGGCGGAGGAAATGATGTTGTTATGCCCGCAGGACAACAACCAATATTTGGAAATTCGCCGTGTATTGGCAGTTCCTGGGGCATTGATTATTTCAAAAAACTTTATCACTTCATTGAATACACCGGCTTTGATAATTTTGAGCATGACGGCTCCTATCCCGGAGATGTATGTATGGCCACCACCCATCCTGGTCATGAGGGCCTGACCGATTCACAGTGGAATCAGTTCAGAACCATTTCGGATTTTTATAAATGGTGCCGCGGCCGTGGGGTCTATCTTACAGTACCTGATTGGTATTTTCTGAACGGAAGCAGCAAAACAGGAATGGGTTACCGGGAAACAAACTGGTCGCTGCCACGGCGGGAGCAGGAGATAATTGAACGCCAGAATATTTACGATGGAACATGGGAAAAGACTCCATCGATGGGCTGGATGCATGTACCCCTGATGGAATATCAGGGAGGAGGTTCTGAAGCTACAATTGAACCCCTTCAGAAGCATCTGCCTCATTATGGCCAGCGCCTTGCTGATCTGTTTGGAGCCGGAGTTCAGGCGGCCTATCGTGGTTCAAGATTATACGATGCAACTGAAACGCTTGAACTCGTAAAAAAGTGGGTCTCATTTTACAAAAAGCACAGAGCAATACTTGATGCTGATATTATTCACATCAAACGTGCCGATGGAAGAGGCATAGATGCTATCCTTCATGTCAATCCATTAAAGAGTGAAAAGGGATTATTGATGGTATATAATCCTCTTGACAGGACTGTAAAACAAAACCTTACAATTAATGTTTACTATACAGGCCTTACCGGTATAGCAGCAGTTGGTGAGAATGGAGGTGAATCAAAAAAATATCCCATAAACAGGGACAATGAAATTACTATTCCGGTAACTGTTGAACCAAACAGCCAATCTTGGTATATAATAAAATAATATGCAGCATTTTATAATATGGTGTAAATCAATTTCAAAGTATCTCCTTTTTGGTTGGATGCTGACAATTCTAATACTCTCTTCAATACCTAATATTCCAACTCTTAAAATACATACAGCCAGACATGAGTTCAGACTTGATTATCTGATGCATTTCGCAGAATATGGGATGCTGTCGTTTCTGGCTTTTATTTACTTTGCTGAAAATGAATTCAGGATCGGATACCGGAAGGTTATACTCATAGCTTCAGGTATTGTTCTCTTTGCGGTACTCGATGAATTACATCAGAAACTGATACCTGGAAGAACATTTAGCACCATGGATATAATGAGTGATGTTACAGGTGTTGCAGCTGCGATTGTTTTTACAATATTCTTATTCAGATCGGTGGCAAGAAAATTAAAAAAGGCTTCATAAAACGTAGAATGAGAATCTCATTTAGACAACTCTATCTATTTGATAATGAGGTTAATCACTTCGCCAGGAATGATATTGTTATCCTTATAGAGACTGTGAATGTTAGAGGGAGATTCCTCACTCCGAATGGAGCGAAGCGAAATGAGGAATCTCCAATTCTCCGGAGGAGTTCCATCAAAAAATGCGGATATTTTAAAATTATTCATTCGTAGTAGTGAGGTAGGAGAAAACCCTAATTCACTTTATAACCTATGAATGATCCTGTACCTGAATAGGTGGAAACACCGGTATTAATGGTAAGACTGACATTAGAGCCCTGATCAAGCTTTATTGTAACCCATTTTGTCAATTCTGTGCCAGAAACTATATCCGATCCAAGATTCTCATAAACTGTACCATTCTTAAGCAAGTAAAGAGATCGGCTACTCCCAGGACCATCAGCTCTATAAGTAACAAAAAAAGTATAAATCCCCGTAATAGGAGCGGTAAAGATCCCGGTACCTGAATCGTATCCTCCTCCATCATTAAACTCAACATCTGAGTTAATAAAGACATAAGTCTGGCCTGCTGTCAACCCGGTTTGAGAAATGCTCTTCCTAGATTTGAATCCGATAGGATTTTCAAGATTAACTGAGTTTTTCGATGAGATCGTCAGATCACCTGTATTTTTATTATAATTCAATGTCTGTAATTCATTTGTGGGATCGGAATCGGCATCGTTTTTCAGAACACTTAAATCAATAGCAGCAGCTCCACCCGAGATAGTTAATTTATTATCGGTCGGGTTAAAACTCAGGGACTGATTAAATTTTGAAAGGTCAATTAAAGTAGCAGATGCGTTCTTTGTTATTTTCAGCTTATTATTCACATCAAGCGCCAGATCCTGAATCTGATTGGTAAGTCCAACCTTGTTGCCACCCAATATCGAAAGAGTATCACCCAGAAGGGTAAGCTGATGAGGAACATTAAGAGTTGAAAGATTTACTGTATTACCATTCGAGATTGAAAGATTATTACCATTAAATGAAAGAGTCTGTTTATCAGAAGAGGGATCGCCGGAATCACCTTTTGGACCAGGATCACCTTTAGGTCCTGCCGGGCCGGGTTCAAGAGACTTTTGAGCATAAAGAGCATAGGGTACTGCCAGGAATTGCATTGTACCCATATCGACGAAATCATTTTCGAATTTCACCTCTACTTTGAGATAATGATATGCCTGGCTCCATTGAATCAACGACAAGTCACCGTAAATACCACCTGTTGGCGTCCCTTTACCGATTATCAGTGAAAAAACACCGAATTTGGAAGTTGTGACATGTGAATATAACTCCTGGTAAACAACATTACCCAGGGGATTTCCCGATATTATGGAAAATTTTACATCAATATCCTTATTTACAAGCTCCTTTCCGAAATTATCCCTTGCCACTGCCTGATAAAAAATGCCAAAAGGAACATTCTGCCCAAAAGAGGATGAAGATCCAATAAGCACGAAAATTAACAATACAAAATAACCCTTAAAAACTTTTGAAGCCATATCTTTCCGGATTACATTTTCTCTATTTTAAAAACTCTGATAATTTTTGAATCATCGCTGGTTATCCTTACAAAATAAAAACCGTTCGATAGCCTGGTAATATCAATCTGCTGTATATAAGAGTATTGAGTTATAAAGTCCAGGGTCATTGTACTGACAATAGTACCTGTAAGGTTAATCATCTCAATGGTGAACTTCCTGGCTGCATCACCAAAAAGCTTAATATTAATAAAGTCTGTCGCCGGATTCGGATAAACATCGACACCAGTTCCTTGCTGAGGGGTTTCACCGGTATATTTCATGCCAGGCTGTTGAAATCCCTGTGTTAAAAAGAATCCTGCACCAGTCTCCAGCTCAACTGCCGTTTCTCCTATCGTTTGTGAATAATTAATAATTCCTGATGTAGCTAAACCGGCAGCTGGTACTAATACCTGATTTGATAACTGCTGGGAATTGGCCACAGCGCAAAAAGAAAGCAATATTAGTATTAGTACCTTAATTACTTTAATCATGTTATATTTATTCTGGAAGATCAAATATAAA
>PMIL01000197.1:4618-4884 GCA_003157075.1 Bacteroidales bacterium
TCTCTATCATAATCTCATTGAAGCTGGCTGCGATGAAGCCGGAAGGGGTTGTCTTGCAGGACCTGTTGTAGCTGCAGCTGTAATCCTTCCAAAAAATTATAAACATCCCGTCCTGAATGATTCCAAAAAACTTACAGCTAAACAGAGAAACATTCTGAGGGATGAAATATTAAGTTCAGCGATAGCCTCAAAGGTGGCATTCATCGATAATAATGAGATTGATGAAATGAATATTCTCAGAGCTTCAATCAAGGCCATGCATATCG
>PMIL01000129.1 GCA_003157075.1 Bacteroidales bacterium
CAGAACGGTGGCCAGACAGTTCGATCCATTCTCGCCCTTTCTGTTTTGACCGGCAACCTGGGAAAACCAGGATCCGGATTTAATTTTGCTAACCTGCAGAGTTATATTTATGATGATCTGAAAGAACCGTTATCATATTTCCCTGACCCTGAAAAAGATATGCCGTTCAGAAGAACGGTTTCAATGGCAAAACTGGGGTCTGATATGCTGAACTCATCTGATCCTGAGCTTAAAGCCATATGGATAGACAGAGGAAATCCTGTACTTCAGGCACCTGACACCAATAATGTAAAAAAAGCTTTTTCACTTTTAAATTTTAAGGTTGTAGTTGATCAGTTCATGACAGATACTGCTTCTTTAGCCGATATAATTCTTCCTGCAAAGGATATATTTGAACAGTCAGATGTAATCGGATCATACTGGTCTCCTTACATCCAGTTTAAACCAAAAATCATCCGTTCTCCTGGTGAAGTAATGCCTGAAAGCGAAATATATTTTAACCTTGCAAAACGATTAAATCTGAATGTAAGTAAAGAAATTATACCCGAGCCAGGTAATGATAACATTGAGCTCTGGCTTGAAAGGCGGATTAGGACTTATTCAGATATCCGGCTTAAAACTCTTAAGGAGTCACCTGTACTTGCTCCGGGACTTCAGCTGATTGCCTGGGAAGATCTGAAATTTGATACACCATCTGGTAAAATTGAACTCTTTTCTTCAGAAGCTAATGAGAAATGGGGTATATCCTCCTTGCCCGAATATGTGCCCATCACTAATTCATGGCATGAAGATAAATACCCTTTAATTTTGATTAGTCCCAATACCGGTAGCCGCATTCACTCACAATTTGGTAATTTAAAGATAATTAAAGAGACAAACCCGGAACCATGTGTCAGGATTTCCCCCGATGATGCAAGTGCACGCGGCCTAAGGGAAGGACAAAAAATCAGGGTATTTAATCAGAAAGGTGAACTGTTAAGCAGGGTTTCAATATCAAACAGAATCCTACCAGGTCTTGCTGTGTTTCCAAATGGGATCTGGGTTAATGAAGGGGGAGGGGTAAATCAGCTTATTGCCGGAGTGGAAACCGACATTGGCTTTGGAACAGCTTTTCATGATAACAGAGTTGAAATAGAAGAGGTTGATTAGAGATGCGTAAAGGATTTATTTTTAATCATAATAAATGTGTAAACTGCAACGCATGCAATGCGGCATGTATTCTTGAGAACGGAAGGACTATTCATCTGAGGAATATCTATGTTTATAATGCCGACGCAGAGATCGCTTTACCGGTTATAAACCTGTCATTGGCATGCAATCATTGTGAATCAGCAGTTTGCATGACAGGTTGTCCGGCATCTGCTTTCTCAAGGGAAAAAAGTACCAGAGCTGTTATAATTGATGAAAAGAAATGTCTAGGCTGCCGGTATTGTCAGTGGAATTGTCCTTATGACGCTCCAAAATTTGATGCTAAGAAGAACACAATTTCCAAGTGCAATCTGTGCTTCTCTGAGCTGATTGCCGGCCGTGAGCCAGCCTGTTCAAATGCCTGTCCGACCGGAGCCTTGAAATTTGGAGAATTATCTGATAAGACTCCGGATGTAATTTATTCGTGGTTCCCTGATAAGGGTCTTAATCCCGCTATCGAGTTTACCGGGCCTTTGAATAGCACTCCTTTAAAAGTAATTCCGGCGAATGCAGGTTCAGGAGGGAAATTTGATCAAAATCAAATCCAAAACAAAAAAAGAAAGAATATTTCCGCGGAAGTAAGCCTGATTATCTTTAGCTTCCTGGCCACAATTTCGGTCTCGGTTTTGGTTTCTTCCTTAATAAAAGGGGTATTCCCCGATAAATGGACTTTTATTTCACTGTTGGTCTGTACAGGTTTGTTTTCCTTTTTCCACCTGGGTAAGAAGTTCAGATCATGGAGATCATTAACGAATCTCAGAAGTTCACCTCTCAGCCGTGAGATAGCTGCTTTAATAATTTATTCGGTTGTTTCTGCATTTACAGTATTCCTGAACCTTCCGGTCCTGCTCATTGTTTCTTCTGCCTCCGGGCTGATATTTTTACTTCTTATTGATGGTGTTTACATATTCACTGATAAAAACAGGTATGTAATTCTACACACCGGACAAACGTTCATCAGTGCCCTTCTCATAATATCATTTATTTCAGGAATTGTTCTTCCGTTTGTCTTTATGGCTCTTCTAAAATTAGGATTATCATTTTATAATCAAATATCTAAACAACTAAACAATTCTGATTTTACGCTCAGATTCCTGCGAGTTGTTTTTTTGGTTGTGCCGGGTTTATATCTGATATTGCATAGTTCATACTCTGACATTTTTATTATAATTATATTTTTATCTGGTGAACTTATTGACCGGATCCTGTTTTATAAAGACTTTAATCCGCTTAATATAAATACTTTGATCAATAACAATTTAAGATAGAGAAATGAAAAGAAAAGATATTAACAGCTCCAGGATGCCTGTCTACAGGGATGCTGGGTTTGAACTCTATGATGCAACGACAACGGCTGATGCTTTCAAAAAGGAGACACAACATTCAAGAGAGCCTGATCTCTATATTTATTCACGCTATCGTAACCCGACTGTTGTGTCAGCAGAAGAGGAAATAATGAAACTTGAAAGATGTGAATGGGCTCTTCTGACGCAGTCAGGGATGTCGGCGATTGATACGGCACTTTCAATTTTTCAGCATGGCAAGGACACCAGACCATGGTTATTCTTTACTGAAATCTATGGCGGCACAATATCTTTTATTGAATCTGTTTTAAAGACGCGGAGAGGCCTTGATATTCAATATTTTACTCCCGATAACGGGAATTATGACCTGAACAAATTTGAACATACAATATCTGATTTAAAACCTGAGTTCGTTTATATAGAGACCATATCAAATCCGATGCTGATTGTTGCTGATGTCAGTAAGATAACAAATATCGCCAGGAAATATGGAATAAAAGTTATTGTTGATAATACCTTTTCATCGCCATGGCTCTATAAACCATTGTCAGATGGGGCAGACATAGTAATTCACAGTGCTACAAAATACTTTTCAGGTCATGGAAACATCACAGCCGGTGTACTTTGCGGAAATGACAAAAAATTAATGGAGGATGCAATTGAGTACAGAAAATTCATTGGACACACTCTCTCTCCGGATGATGCTTATAGATTGCAGACACAGATGCAGTCTTTTGAATTAAGATTTTCACGTCAATGTTCAAATGCCTTTTCGCTTGCAGGTTATCTGAATAAAATCCCTATTGTCAAAATGGTCTGGTTCCCCGGGTTAAAGAATCATTCCACTCATTTAATAGCAGAAATATTATTTAAAAACAAAGGATATGGTGCCATGATTACCTTTGATTTTGATGGCAAAGATCCGGTGGAGAAGAGGAAGAG
>PMIL01000202.1 GCA_003157075.1 Bacteroidales bacterium
TTAATAAGTTAGACATTATTTTGAGTGAAAAATTGGTTGCAAAGATATGATATTTTTCAAAATCCCCACAATATAACACCAAAATTCATATAACCCGGTGTGCGGTATGCGGTATGAGATCTCATACCAGGAAAACCGGAAGCCGGAAGCCTGAAGCCGGAGACAGCAAACCGCAAACCGCAAACCGTAAACCGGACGTGCTAACCTGTTGCCTATTTAACTTGTTATATTATCTTTGCATAATCGATAAACTAAATACTTATAAACCTGCTAATTTATGAGAATTATTGTTGTGGGATCAGGTTATGTCGGATTGGTAACAGGAGCATGTTTCGCTGAAAGCGGCGTCAATGTAACATGTATTGATATTGACATAAATAAAATACAACAACTTAAGAATGGGTCAATTCCTATTTATGAACCCGGACTGGAAGATTTGGTAAAAAGTAATATTGAAAAAAAACGACTCACATTTTCAACAGAATTAGCAGACGGTATAAAAGACGCTGAGGTTATATTTATTGCAGTTGGAACCCCTCCCGGAGAAGATGGCTCCGCGGATATGAAACATGTACTTAATGTTGCCAGGGATATAGGACGCATTATGACGAGGCATCTTGTGGTAGTTACGAAAAGTACAGTGCCGGTGGGTACATCAGGAAAGATCCGTACCACAATCCAGGCTGAACTGGATAAAAGAGGAGAACCCATAACCTTCGATATGGCTTCCAACCCTGAGTTTCTGAAAGAAGGGGCAGCTATCGACGATTTCCTTAAACCAGAAAGAATTGTAATAGGAATAGATAATGATAAAACNNGAAATAACAAAATATGCAGCAAATGCAATGCTCGCCACACGAATTAGTTTTATCAATGAAATAGCCAATTTATGCGAACTTCTTGGCGCTGATATAAACAATGTCAGGAAAGGAATTGGTAGTGATTCCAGAATTGGAAGTAAGTTTATTTATCCGGGTACCGGTTATGGGGGTTCGTGTTTTCCGAAGGATGTGAAAGCTCTCCTAAATACAGCCAGTGATAACGGATATGAACTGAAAGTGATCAAAGCTGTCGAGGAAGCAAATGATTATCAGAAGACTGTCATTTTCAATAAAATGAATAAATTTTTTAATTATAATCTGAAGGACAAGCTCATCGGCATATGGGGTTTATCATTCAAGCCTAAAACTGATGACATCCGTGAAGCCTCTTCAATTGTTATGATAGAAAGTCTTCTTAAAGCCGGAGCACGGATTAAAGGCTATGATCCTGCAGCAATAAATGAAATGAAGAAGCTGATAGGTGATAAAATCGAATATAGCCGCGATCAGTATGAAGCTCTGGTTGATGTTGATGCACTTGTGCTGATGACTGAATGGTCGGAATTTCATCTGCCTGAATTTAACAGGATGGTAGAACTGATGAAAGGAAAGGTTATATTCGATGGAAGAAATATTTATGATCCCACACAACTCAGACAAATGGGTTTTACATATTTCGGAATCGGAAGATAAACACAAAAATCGAAACGAAAAACAATTATAATGAAAGGAATAATTCTTGCGGGAGGATCGGGGACAAGGCTTTATCCCATTACAAGCTCAATATCGAAACAGATGCTTCCGGTTTACGATAAGCCAATGATCTATTATCCCCTATCGGTATTGATGCTGGCAGGTATAAGAGAAATTCTGATTATCTCTACACCGCGGGATCTTCCGGGTTTTAGGAATCTGCTCGGTGACGGGAAATCTATAGGATTGAATTTCAGTTACAAGGAACAACCCTCCCCCGACGGACTTGCCCAGGCATTTATTCTTGGTGAAGAATTTATTGGAAAAGATTCTGTTTGTATGATCCTCGGTGACAATATTTTTTATGGACACGGCTTTGGCGAGGCTCTTCTGAAAACAGCAAAAATGAAAAAAGGCGCCTGTGTATTTGGATATTATGTTACAGATCCTGAACGTTATGGCGTGGTAGAATTTGATAAAAATAAAAAAGTCCTAAGCATTGAAGAGAAGCCTGTCAAGCCAAAGTCTAACTACGCAGTTACGGGTCTTTATTTTTACGATAATACAGTAGTGGAAAAAGCCAAGGCACTCAAACCTTCACCTCGCGGAGAACTTGAAATAACCGATCTGAACAGAGTATTTCTTGAAGAAGGTTCTCTGGATATTCAGTTAATGGGAAGAGGAATGGCTTGGCTGGATACAGGGACATATGAAAGTTTATTACAGGCTGCTAACTTTATTGCTACTCTTGAACAGCGGCAAGGATTGAAAGCCTCGTGTATTGAAGAAATTGCTTATAAAAGAGGATTTATCAGCAGAGACCAGTTATTAGAACTCGCTGAACCTATAAAGAACAGCCAGTACGGAAAGTACCTGGAAAGAATTGCAAATGAAGAGATCAATACCTTTGAATTTTTAAAGTAATGTCTTTAGAATATGAAAATAATTGAAACCGGATTTAATGGGCTTATTGTTATTAAGCCAACAATATATACTGATTCAAGAGGTTACTTTTTTGAAAGTTTTAATCATGTTGCGTTTCAGAATGCAGGCATCAGTTTCAATCCTGTTCAGGATAATGAATCAAAATCTTCAAAAGGAGTTATAAGAGGGCTTCACTATCAGTTGAACCCGTTTCCTCAGTCTAAGCTTATCCGTGTAGTACTAGGAAAAATATTCGATGTGGTACTGGATATCCGGAAAGACTCCCTGACTTTTGGCAAATGGTTTGGTATCGAACTTGATTCAGAAACGAAAGATCAGCTTTTAATCCCGCAAGGTTTCGCACACGGATTTTCAGTCTTAAGTGACATAGCTGTTATCCAGTACAAATGTGACAATATTTACAATGCTCAATTTGAAAGAGGGATTAATGTGAATGACCCTGCGCTTGATATCTACTGGAAGCAGGGATCAACAGCTCCTGTTATCAGCGATAAGGACCTTGCCCAACCGCTTTTTAAAGATGCTGAATATAACTTTTAGAAATTAAGATTTTGTATGGCAGTAATTTTAATTACCGGGGCAAACGGACAACTTGGAAATGAGCTAAGGATTGTGTCTAAAAACTTTTATGGATACGATTTTATCTTTACTGATATCGATACTCTCAATATCACAAATTACGAGAACACTCTTGAATTCATTAAAAAGTCGGGGCCTGACTGGATAATTAATTGTGCAGCATATACTCTTGTCGACAAGGCAGAAGCTGAACCGGAACAGGCCTTGCTGATCAATGGCACAGCGGTTAAGAACATTACTGAAGCAATAAGGGAAACCGAATGCAGATTTATTCACGTCTCCACAGACTATGTTTACGACGGAAAAGCTAATGTTCCTTACAATGAGAATGTCCCGGCGGATCCACAGTCAGCTTATGGCAGATCTAAGCTGGCCGGAGAAAAATACGCCCTGCTTCACCAGGGAGCAATGATCATAAGGACAGCCTGGCTATATTCATCTTTCGGAAATAATTTTGTTAAAACAATACTCAGACATGCTGCTGAAAAGGAATCCTTGAATGTAGTATTTGATCAGACAGGAACACCAACATATGCTGCCGATCTCGCAGGGGCAATAATGAATATCGTTTCGGGAGTAATAAGAAACCAGGTTGCTATGAACCCGGGCATATATAATTATTCAGATGAAGGGGTTTGCTCCTGGTATGACTTTGCAACTGAAATTGTGAAGGAGGCAGGTCTTCCCTGTAAGATTAATCCCATCCTTTCAAAAGATTACAGGCAAGCTGCCCAAAGACCTACGTATTCCGTAATGGATAAGAGTAAAATCAGAGAGAATTACGGATTATCAATCCCGCATTGGAGGACAAGCCTGTTAAAATGTTTGAAATTGTTGAAATAATACAACTATTATGATATCACCAGACGAAATCAGGACAAAAGCCAAAAGCTGGCTGGGAAAAGAATTCAACGAAGAGACCCGCAATGAAGTTCTTGAGATGCTCGAAAAAGATGAAAAGAAGCTTATCGATGCATTCTATCAGGATCTTGAATTTGGGACAGGCGGGTTAAGAGGTATTATGGGAGCCGGGACAAACAGGATGAATATCTACACTCTCGGAATGGCTACACAAGGTTTATCAAATTACCTTATAAAACAATATGGTAATTCAGGGATAAAAGTGGCAATAGCTCATGACTGCCGGAATAACAGCCGTTATTTTGCTGAAACAACTGCAAACATTTTTTCAGCGAACGGATTTGAAGTCTATCTTTTTGAATCCTTGCGTCCCACACCTGAACTTTCTTTCGCTATCAGATATTATAAATGTCAGAGTGGCGTCGTTATTACCGCTTCGCATAATCCGCCCGAGTATAACGGATATAAAGCGTACTGGAATGATGGAGGACAGGTTGTAGCCCCTCATGATGACGGGATAATTGATGAAGTACGGAAAATAACTTCGGTAAATGATATTAAGTTCAATGCAAAAAAGGAGAAGATAAAAATAATCGGAAAAGAGACTGATGATATTTTCCTCCGGGAGGTCTGCAAAATGAGTCTTAATCCGGAAATCATAAAAGAATTCAGCAATATTCCAATTGTGTATACTCCCATACACGGGACAGGAGTAACAATGGTTCCTCCGGCTCTGAAATTGTTTGGATTCACAAATATCATCCATGTTCCTGAACAGGATATAACGGATGGAAACTTTCCGACCGTCAAATCGCCGAATCCCGAAGAACCTGATGCATTAAGGCTTGCAATAAAGAAAGCAGTTGAAAGCAATGCTGAACTGGTAATGGCCACCGACCCTGATGCTGACAGATTAGGCCTTGCAGTGAAGGACAGGAATGGCGAGTTCATACTGCTCAACGGCAATCAGACCGGTGTAATACTGATCTGGTACATACTCTCACAGTATAAGGAGAGAAAGAAATACAAAGGCAACGAATACATTATTAAGACAATTGTTACATCCGATCTGATGGAAAGGATTGCTGAAGCCTATCATGTTGAATTTTTTAATGTTCTGACAGGATTCAAATTCTTTGCAGAGCTGATAAGGGAAAATGAAGGGACCAAAAAGTATATCGGAGGCGGAGAAGAAAGTTATGGCTTTCTTCCTGGTGATTATGTAAGAGATAAGGATGCGGTTTCTTCATGCGCCCTGGCAGCAGAGGCTACTGCATGGGCTAAGAGTCATGGGATGTCACTTTACGAGCTTTTACTCGATATTTATGTTAAATATGGATTTTACAAGGAAAAACTCATAAATATTGTGAGAAAAGGCAAGGAGGGGGCAGACGAGATCAAAGCAATGATGACGGTATACAGGAACAGTCCTCCTGAAAAGATCAACAATAGCCGTGTTATAATGGTCAATGATTATGAAAAACAGGTTTCCCACGATATACTTTCAGGAATTAAAACAAGTATTACACTGATAAAATCAGATGTACTTCAGTTCTTCCTGGCAGATGGAACAAAAATATCGGTAAGGCCTTCAGGTACCGAGCCTAAAATCAAATTCTATTTCAGTGTAAATACAAAGCTGGAATCTGTCGGTAAATTTAAAGAGACTGAGAAAATCCTTGACAAGAGGATAAATGACATCATAAGTGATATGAAATTATTGTAGGCGTGCACCTCTGCTCGCCTCTGTTTTTGCGCCTCTGCCCCTCTAAAGGGGGGTTTGTTCACTTATTCTCCGATAATCTTGACGAGCACTCTTTTACGTCGTTTTCCATCAAATTCACCGTAGAAGATTTGTTCCCACGGTCCAAAGTCAAATCTTCCTGCTGTAACTGCAACTACCACCTCGCGTCCCATTAAGGTCCGTTTGATGTGTGCATCAGCGTTGTCTTCAAATCCGTTGTGCTTATACTGTGAATAAGGCTTTTCAGGAGCTAGTTTTTCCAGCCATACTTCAAAATCATGGTGTAGACCTGATTCATCATCATTAATAAAAACGGATGCACTTATATGCATGGCATTGACCAATATAAGGCCTTCTTTAATGCCAGATTCGATCAAACATTTTTCAACCTGTCCTGTAATATTCACAAAGGCTCTCCTGGTTGGAATCTCAAACCAAAGTTCTTTTCTGTAAGATTTCATGATACTACAATTTTTATAATAAATATATAATATAAAAGGTGTAAGGGCATAACGGCAAATGACACAATGGGGTGAAGAGTTTAGCCTGAAACAAAAAAATCTTCCGCAAAATTTACGAGATATACCCTGTCAGTCGCCCTTGTAAGGGCAGTATAAAACCAACGCAGATAATCGATAGTGATTTCATTCCTGTTAAACATACCCTGATCGATAAACACCCTCTCCCACTGCCCTCCCTGTGCTTTATGACAGGTGACTGCATATGCAAACTTAATCTGAAGTGCATTGAAATAAGGATTATTCTTAACTGCTTCAAATTGCTTTCTCCTTGTTTTTATATTCAGATAATCAGTCAATATACTCTGGAATAGTTCCTTGCTTTTGTCTGAAGGCAAGGCAGGTGTATCGAGGTGCAGTACATCCAGCAAAACCTTTGATTCAATTTCCAGATCATAATCAGGAAACTTTAACATCATATCAGCAAAGTGAAACCCGTATTTCTCCTCATATTTTCTTATTTTCCTCACTTCAGCAATGTCGCCATTAGCTATAAAGCCAGCACCATCTTCCTCTTCGTCGATAATGAAATAGTTA
>PMIL01000019.1 GCA_003157075.1 Bacteroidales bacterium
GATTTTATCTGGTGGTCAAATCTTTCCGTAACTGATGCCCGAAACGCAATAGAATCTTTAAAAAATGATTTTTTCCCTGAAACAATAGGTTCCTCAAAATACTGGTTCCCGAATTCATTTTCAAATGTAGCGTTGAAAAAAACCTCCGTTCATTTATTGCCGGCATATGATGAATTTNNGGTCTTTGGAAACGTTTAACTCAAAAAAACAAAATAATTGTTTCTTTGGATTTTTTCCAGCCATCTGATAAATTCATCAATAATCTTATAGCAGAAAAACTGAATGCTTTCGGACGATTCACAGGAAGAGAAACAATTGTTAATAATACAGAGCAATATAAATGAAAAAACTCTGCTCATTTATATGTTTAGCATTAATTTCAGCTGCAGGCTATAGCCAGAGTTGTTCAATTTTATCAAAAGCCAATACCATTACTCCCGACAAACTTTGTTCTCCAGTAAATGCATCATGGAATGTAAGTTATACCGGGGTTAACGACGGAGGTACCCCGGTTGAAATACTTTATGACTGGGATGACGGAAATAATCAAACCGTTGCGGCAGTAAATGTCGGTCCCGGCATCTTCGAGGCAACTCAAAGCCATACATACACTTCAATTGGAAATGTATGCAATTATCATCCCCGGGCAACATTAATAGTCAATGGAGTAATCTGCAGCTCCTCCACCCAGGAACAAATAGTAACAGTCTGGGATGATGATAATCACAATGGCGGACATATGCATATTAATCCAACGGTTTATCCAATATGTGTGGGAAATGGTGACAATGTCCGTTTTCAGGATCTTACTCAGTTTAACTGTGTGCCTCCCCAGGAAAATGACGTACCAAATCTTTTTACCAGGTGGGTGCAATGGATTTATGGTACCGATATAACAATGACAGGAATTCCGGTTACAGTTAACGGAACTCCGAGAGTTTTCCCTTATTCAGCGCCTGTCATAACATTGCCGGGTCCTGTCACTGGCTCAGGTGTCTGGTCTGATATTATCAATGTTGCAAATGATAAACTGGTGGGACAATATTTTCAGGTTACCTTAAGAAACTGGAATTACTGCAATCCGTATGATGATCCTAATATACCCGGACCACCTGCAGATCCCGTTAATGGTGATCATCCACCCATAACTACAACAGCTATTATACTTATCGTTCCCTATCCTGATGCAACAATAACCCCGGTTGGAAATTTATGTCTGCACGATTCACCTGTATCTTTATCAGCACACGATCCCGGAGGAGTCTGGTCAGGGCCCGGTGTAACAGGGAATATGTTTGATCCCTCGGCAGCCGGAGTTGGAACTCACACAATTGGTTACAGTATTACTACCGGAAGCGGTTGTACAGATTCAGATCAGACTACTATCACCGTATTTCCTGCACCCGATGCAACAATAACACCTGTTGGAAATTTATGTATCAATGATCCTTCTGTGATATTGACGGCAAATGATCCGGGAGGCATATGGTCGGGTGACGGTGTTGTGGGAAATACATTTAGTCCTGCAGCTGCCGGAACAGGTGATCACATTATAACATACAATATTACAGGTATAAATGGCTGCAGCAGCTCTGATCAGATAACTATAAAGGTTGACTCATCTCCCGACGCAACAATAAATCCCGTAGGTAACATGTGCGTAAATAATCCGGTAATCTCGCTTACAGCCCATGATCCAGGGGGAACATGGGCTGGACCCGGTGTCACAGGCGATACATTCGATCCGGCTGTTGCAGGAGCAGGTACACATATTATTACTTATACTATCACAAATGGAAGCTGCAGCAGTTCCGATCAGATAACAATTGTTGTCGCACCAAAGCCTGATGCCACTATAACCCCCGTTACCAATCTGTGCATAAATAATTCAAATGTCAATCTCGTTGCTCATGATGCCGGTGGTACCTGGTCCGGACCGGGTGTCACAGGAAGTGTCTTTAATCCTTTTGTTGCAGGTATAGGTTCTCATGTCATAAATTATAAGATAACCAACATCAGCGGCTGCTCTGATTCGGATAAGATAACTATTACTGTTTTGCCGGCACCAGATGCCAGAATCAGCCATGTCGATACACTGTGTATTAATAATCCTTCAGTTTTGTTGGTCGCCGTCGATTCAGGAGGGATATGGTCGGGAGCTGTTTCAAATAACATTTTTAATCCTGCTGTTCAGGGTGTCGGCGACCATATTATTAAATATACTATCACCAATATAAATGGATGCAGTGATTCTGACCAGATAACTGTTACAGTCATGCCTGTGCCGGCAGTAACAATAACACGAGCCGGAAGTTTCTTAATAAACAGTCCGCCGGTAACATTGATTGCATTACCTGCAGGAGGGATATTCACAGGAGCCGGAATAACAGGAAGCGTTTTCACTCCAAGTGCAGCCGGACTTGGAACACATGTAATAAAATATCAGACAATTCCTGACCGGTTTGGCTGTTCGGGAAGTGATACGATTCATATCCAGGTAATTATGCCTCCGCTTCCTTTAGCAAGCTTTGAACCTGATACCGTGGGATGTTCTCCGTTAAAGGTTCAATTTATCAATAATAGTATCAACAGCGACTCATATCTCTGGGATTTTGGTGACAAGGTATACTCAACTGACAAAGCACCGGTTCACATCTATTATATACCCGGTAATTATATAGTGTCACTGACAGCGAGTAATCTTTCGGGGCAGTCGGTTCATACTCATATCATAACTGTCTATCAGAATCCGACAGCACTTTTTAATGTATATCCCGTCGAAGTGACAAATATTTCCCAGATTGTGGTGACAACTAATTTTTCATATTACAATGATTCCCAGCTGTGGAGGTTTGGAGATGGTACAACATCGACTGATGAAAGTCCATGGCATAAATATGAAGCAGAGGGTTCATATAATATAACTTTAATCGTAAAAACTAAAGACGGCTGTGTGGATTCTGCTGATTTTACATCACCTGTTCATGTAAAATATGAAACAGGTAAAATCAGATTCCCTAATGCATTTGCCTGGAACAGGGAAGGTCCAAACGGAGGATACTGGCATGATGGTAGTATTGATGATGGCATTTTCAGACCACATTTCGAAAACGTAATAGAGTATAAACTTCAGATATTTAACCGCTGGGGTGTGCTCATTTATGAGAGTACTGATCTTTATAAAGGGTGGGACGGATATTTCGGTAATGGATATTTAGCTCTTGAGGGAGTGTATGTCTGGAAAGTCACCGGCAGGTTCATCGATGGAAAATATTTCAATGAGGTTGGGGATGTTACTTTCCTGCACTAAAAGATAAATCTATTTAAACCTGAAAGATATGGCAACAATTTTCAACCATGAAAAAATCGAGTTTAAAGAAGATCCGAACAGAAAAAACGTCGAGTACCCGCAAGTTACTATTTCATAATAACATAAGTAAATGTGAGAAGAAGGCAGGAGATTCCTCGCTAACGCTAGGGATGAAAACTTTTATTATCTTGCTTGTTTAGAGATACTTAATCCATAGTTGTTCAGTTAAAAGTCTCTGAAGCTATAGAACTTGAATTTAAATTGTAATGCCATTTGTGAAATAATCCAGACAAGATTGTATCCTAAAAGCCCTGTTAGGGGCGAAATACTTTAAAGCAGGGCAACGCCCTGCATTTAGAGTCACAAAATCTTAGTGAGCCCCGTAGTGGGCGAAATAAATCCGGACCAAGGAACCATTAATTTTCAATCCTTTAACAGGATTTCGTAAATTTGATAAAAAGGAATAATTATGCCGCAGTCATTTGTTCAAATCTATGTTCACATTGTTTTTCATACCAAAGACAATGTAATGGCAATAAGGGAAGACATTGAAAATGAGTTATTCTCTTATCTGGG
>PMIL01000359.1 GCA_003157075.1 Bacteroidales bacterium
TATAAGTTCATCGGAAGAACAGCCTGCAAGTGCAGCAAGTTTCGCAGCCATAGATTTTTTATTGTCAAACTGAACAGTCCGCATATAATATGATCCCTGAAAATTTATCTCCCTCACATGGTCAATAAATTTTTCAAGTATCTGCTCAGGGAGAAAATTATAATATCCATTCTCCAGATTAATAAAAGCAGGCTTAAGTTTGTAACCTTTTCGTATTGAGGTCCAGAATTCCTCATCCCCAGCCAGTTCAGCCGAAGGCACAGAAGATTTGCTTTTAACAAGTTCTGCAAGACTATCAATGCTCAGCATTCCACCCAGACCTATCAATCCCATACTTCTAAGAAAAGTTCTCTTATCCATAGCTTTATTTATAAAGTTAATGATCCATTTTCAATGAAATCTGCTTGTAGAAGTTCTCTTAGGAATGATCAAATGTCAGATAGTTTAAAGAACACGATAAAATAATATTTTATTAACTTCATTTCTGATATGAATCTCGATACAATTTACAAAATTTAATTGTGGCTCGAGTCGTTGTTGCCATTTATAACAATTTCATGGATTTTATGCCGGATAAGTATTGTTTTGCCACGAATGCAGAATATCAGATACCCTTGCAAGTTTGCGTGTCTACATTTACATATGTGTGAATAATATAATTTATATCATCAATTATGTAATGCTTGCTGAAACCGGCTAATTTAACTTTGTCAGGTCTTAAATTTTTTGTAAATCAACTTAATCCTGATGATATAATACCAGTCGAAAACGAGTTAATTTATATTGTAATAAAATTATCAGCAGAAAATAACACAATGGGAAAATTTGTAATTAACAGAGCCGCAAATGGCGAGCTTAATTTTAACCTTAAAGCCGATAATCTTCAAATTTTACTCACCAGTCAAATGTATTCTTCAAGACCAATCTGTTTTAATGACATTGAATCAGTAAGGACCAATTGCAGCGATGACAGCAGATATGAACGTAAAAAGACCGTCGACAATAAACATTATTTTGTTCTGATGGGTCCTAATGGAGAAATTATTGGTAAAAGTGAGCTGTTTTCTTCTTTAGCACGCATGGAGAATGGGATTAAATCAGTCAAAAAAAATGGGACAAATAGAAAAGTTGTTGAAGAAGAACCCTACTTCTAATTGTTACAGAAGGCTTAAAATATCGAAAATTCGTTAATTTCAATAATAACACAATAATATGACACAATTATTTGTACAACTTACTACTCCTGTGACAGGAAGCGTAATGACAATTGCTGCTTTGGAAATTGTTGCTGCAACCATCGGATTTATTACTGCCTGGGTCTATGCCAGGTCAATAAGTACTCCAATAATAAAAGGCCTTGAAGCTGATAAGCTTGCCTTCAATAAACAGGTTGTCGCATTAAAGAATGAATTAAACAGCCTTAACGAAAAAATCAATACCTTAACTGAGCGAATAGGTAACCTCAAAGTAGAAATTGCTGAAAAGGATAAGGAAATAAAAGATCTTTCTTCCCTGACAGTACTGACTGCTGATTCAATAAATGTAGGGAAGTACGTAATAAGCAAGGCAAAGAACGATGATAATTATTTCAATCTGAAAGCAACAAATGGTCAGACGATCCTCACTAGTCAGATGTATTCATCAGAATCAGCCTGCTTTAATGGTATTGAGTCGGTAAGAAACAATTGTTCTGATGATATCAGATATGAAAGAAAACAGTCAATAAACAATAAGCCTTATTTTGTGTTGAAAGCAGCTAATGGACAGGTAATTGGTAACAGCGAGATGTATGAGTCAGGAGCTGGCATGGAGAATGGGATCGCATCGGTTAAAAAGAACGGCATCAGTACTACCGTTTTCGAGGAATAATATTTTGTGGTTCTTCAGATACATTGTATAATTTGTGCATAATGTAAAACTGATGGCTTTCCAACATGATTTTTACTCAGGCTGACCATTGCTTTAGCCAGCTTGTTCGCAGGCATACTTCTGTATTTTTTATAAGATCCTCTCAGGACGGGATCTAATGCTTTCATAAAACCGAATGCAATTCTCTCAACCAATCTGAAATCTTTTCTTTTCCCGACCAGAAAACCGGGCCTGAAATGAAAAACCTTTCCGGGAAAGAACTTCTCCGTACCATTTTCCATCTCGGCTTTCGTCTTCAGATAGAACCCTCCTTTCATATTTGCCCCGACACTTGATACGTTCAGCATAATCTTAACACCGTTTTTTGAGGCAAACCGGGCGAAAGCTATGGGCAAATCTCTATCAATACGCTGTTGTTCTGCCTGGCTGCCGGCCTGCTTTATAGTCGTTCCAAGAGCATTAAAGATTACATCTCCTTGAATTTCCGGGCTCAGACTGCCAATGTCTTTCATCGGGTTTACAAATTCTTTCAATTTTGTATTTATTATCCCAGTTGGCCTCCGGACAAAAATTCTCACTTCCGAAAAATCCTTGTCATCCAATATTTCTTTCAAAATCAGGTTTCCAACCAGACCGGTCGCTCCTATTACAATTGCTTTCATAAATATTTGCTGTAAATCTTGAAATTAAATTAATGATCTGATAATTTATCGACTCTTTGTATAGCTAAATTAGTCATAAACACTGAATTGTCAACCTCCAACAAGACAGATATTTGCCAATTCAGANNTATGAAAAACTTAAAATTCGTATCGGTTATAATCATCCTGATTATGACAGGAAGCTTGGTCCTGATGGCTCAGAATAATCAACCTAAACCCACTCCCGAACAGCAGCAGGCCCTGAAAAATGCAGCAGAAGAACGTTTTCACAACGATTGGGCGAATCTNNACCTTATGTTAATCGGGGAATCAGCGGCCAGACGACACCGCAGATGCTGATAAGGTTCAGACCTGACGCAATTAACCTTAAACCTGCCGTAATTGTTATCCTGGCAGGAATCAATGATATAGCAGGCAATACCGGCCCAAGCACTCTTGAAATGATTGAGGATAATCTGGCTTCTATGATTGACCTTGCAAAAATTAATGGGATACCCGTAGTATTGTCTTCTGTTCTCCCGGCTTTCGATTTTCCCTGGCACCCAGGCATGCAGCCTGCCGAAAAGGTTGTAAAGCTTAATGTATGGATCAGAAATTATGCCGAAAGTAAAGGCTGCGTCTATCTCGATTACTTCACCCCAATGGCAGATAAACGTAACGGCCTTAAGGAGGAGCTGACTTTCGATGGAGTGCACCCTAATCTTGCAGGTTATAAAGTCATGGAACCGCTAGTTGAATCGGCCATTAAAAAAGCCCTTAATATGCAGCCAAAATAAACACTTTTGTTTAACCCAGTGATGCCATTCGGATTACCTGCTGCTGGTCCATCCTGCGGATTTGCAAGAGGATTTTAAACATCCGCATTTTGTGCATTACGATCACTCTCACAACGGATAATCAATATTGCTATTAAAAGACAGCCATAGAAGCTGATCTTAAGAGTTTGAGTGTTTACCAAATGCTTTAATATCTTTTAAACTTTCACTGTTCCAGGTCATTATAAATTTAAAACTTCATTAAACTTAAATTTATTGTGTAAAACTATATGTAAAAATTCATGCCTTCTTTCACCGAGTTTAGTAAATTCCTTGCCGGAAATAAGTGGGAATCATGTAATCTTTTCCTAAAGTTATGTAAAGCATTCCACGAGAAAGAGGCCAACCTTTGTACCGTAATACTTATAGATAAAACATTGACTGTGATTATAGTTTACCGGACAGGTTGACAAACTAAGGTCTAGGTTGATCGTTCTCTNNGACTCCTGTAAAACCAGCTGATCTTTTGAAACCGATTACAGACAATGTTGCTAAAGATTATGCAGGTTATAGTATTAAAGAAGCAACAAGTGTTAAGCTTAATAGCACTGTTACTTATGAAGTGGTTCTATTCAAAGGAGTTGAATCTATAACTCTGGTTTATGACAAGGATGGTAATTTCGTTAAGAAATTGGACCTATAGATTTAATTAATAAGTCATTAAAGAATAGTAAGTAATTACTGAAATACATTAACCATATTTAAAACGGTGCCTCCCGGCACCGTTTTTTATTTTGCTTGAATGTTAATCACCAGATAGTACTTTAAGGATCAACTTCAATAGGATTGTTCGGAGGATATACTGAGCTAAGTAAAATCATTCTGACCACTAAGTATCATTGAGCAGCCCGTCATTTCACACTTGGCAAAAATGTTAAATGCATTCTGCCCAAATTCCGGTTATCTGAATCCTGAGTCCTAATACCCCTTACAGAAATAATGTGGGAATTATATAACCTTTTTAAATACTTGTGTAATACATCCAGGTTTGAATCTTTTCAACTTTGTATTTAAATATTCAGTCAGAAATAAAAATTATCATTATGCCAGTATTAACTATTGTAATCGTCCTTATTGTTGCGGGAGTCCTTTTGTGGCTTGTAAACACTTACATTCCTATGCAACGCACCATAAAAAACATACTGAATGCCGTTATTGTAATAATTATAATAATATGGCTTCTAAAGGTATTTGGTCTGCTTAATGGTTTGCAAAACCTAAGAATTTGATTTTATTGTTCTTCGTCCAGAAGTTATTATGACAATCAAAAATGGGTATACAAGCCAGACTTGAGATACCCATTTTTATTCTTGCATTTTCATGCAGGATTTTATTCATTAATCATGTATTTTGTCTTTTCGTGAGAATGGTTTTTTTGTGCACAAAAAAATGTGAGCCCATTAATTTCAGTCATATCCAGAACTTTCATTTCAGCTTCCTCCAAATAAAGCGTAACCGTGTTTTTCGTCATATATCTGTTTGTTCTGGTATCCATTATACTATAAATCAAATTTAAAAAAGGTATCCTCGATGAAATACCATTTTCCACCAGGTCAAACTGTCCTGGGGTAATATTCTGCCGCTTATGAGAATCAGATAAAAACCTGTATGGATTTTTGTTGTCAGAAAAACACCCGATTAAATAGCTATTAGGTTGCAGGATACAAAATATACTATTTAAATACTCATTTAATTGTGTTACGTGGTTAAGTTGTTTCAGATTCACCAATATTTTAACCTTTCTCAGTTCTTCAGATTCGTAATAATAATGACTCGACGAAGAAAGAATGAGTATATTCGGATCAAAAGCCAGATTTAAGTGTTCGAGATAATTTGAGAAGAGCTTACCTATTTCTCCGGAATTCTTTTCAGAGAATGGATTTTTATCAATAACTGACTTTCGCGATTTGTCATGATAAAATGACAATCTCTCACTCTGTTCTTTATTGGTATTATTATCATATTCTGATGCTGTTCTTTCCACGGTTTCAAGTATTTATTCGGTTAGTAAATTAGGGATGAAAGATATCACCATAATCTGGCGGAATAGTTACATATTTTTTTTTATGAATTGCACTTTTCACATATTTTCACTCCTCTTATAACTATTGTTTATTTATGGTTCTCTCATAATATTTAACCCTCCATATTGCATTCGTTTTTCCATCTTTTTGAAAAATATACTAAATTTATCTGTCATTTGTTCAAAACAGAACTGAAATGTCATTCAATTTCTTCTATTTCATGTAAAAGTGATGGACGAAAAACTGCTTTATAAGATCCATATCATGGGCCGCGTTCAGGGTGTCGGATTCAGATGGAGCGCTGCAAATGAAGCCAGAAACAGGAATATTAAAGGGTATGTAAAAAATTTATCCGACGGGAGTGTTTATCTTGAAGCTGAAGGTTCTTTAATACAACTTAACATTTTTGTGGACTGGTGTAAAAAGGGTCCGGCTTTTGGTTCTGTAGAATCAGTAACAATAGATACTTCTCCTCCGGTTAATTACCTGGATTTTCGGATTATATCATAAAGTTTTTGCAATGATTTATAATGACTTAGTTAAAGTCATAATGTACCTTTGAGTGTTTTCCGGTTGTACATCAAAAAAATTCGCAAAATAGCAACACTTTATTTCTTTCTGCTGCTCCATAGAAGTTGAAACTGTAAACAGGTATTTGCATCAACATTAACCGTTGAAGTCCAGTACTCATGTCCTGTCTGATCCTGAACACTTAAAGAGTAAGCATGGGTTTTAACCTTTCCAAGATCTTCTGTAACTGTTATTGTTCCATCCTGACCACAATCCGGAGCTGTTGCCCAATAAACAGTTGCAGCCGAAGAACCGATAACCTGCGTGTTAAGATAGAATGTCAGCGCAGATGCACCATCTGCAACTAATCCTGCCGATGCAGTCTGATCATACCAGAAAACCACCTGCCCTTCATACAAACAACTGCCATCATCTTGCTGTGCAGATGCGTTTTAATTTTTGCTGTCTTTATCCGTACAGCCTCTGATCTTATCATTTTTCTTACAGCTGTCTGAAAGAAATAATCCTGTCACCAGGATAACACAAAAGAATAATGAATTTGCTTTTTTCATTTATAAAGTTATTAGTTTTTCCCAACCCGCTAGATCCAAAAAATCATTTAAAATATAACAGTGTGCCAATAAATTTGTTTAATCTTTTAAACACCGAGCACTAAATTCATTCTTTTTAAATATTTCATGATGGTAGACTGCAATGCTCTTAGCATAGACCCCTTGACAAGTTCTTTGTTTTTCAATATAATAATTAACGAATTACTGAAAACTGTTATAAAATCATTTGAACAGAATTCATAGTAATTTGTTTCTTGTTTAAGTAATGTTACACTCTTAATATTTTAAAATAATGAATTTATGAAAAAATCAATTATTGTTATTGGCGTATTTTGTCTTATTTTCTCCGTAAACAGTATTGCACAGGAAACAACTACAACGACTTCTAAGAAATCCAATACTGAGCTGGCCAAGGAAAAAAGTCCGAAGAAAAAGGTCGTCAAAAAAACGATAGACACTTCTACAAAAAAAGATGATGAAAAAGGAACTAAGTCTGATGCTAAAACTAAAGTTGGAAAAAGTAGCACCTCTTTAGCAAAAACTACTACCAAAAATAAAACAGAAAAGGACGCATCAACTTCAACCAAAACACTCTCAAAAGCTAAAACTGAAAAAGATGCTGGAAAAACAACTGTTAAAGATACCAAAACCAGTACTGAAAAAGAGGCTGTAACTCCTGCTGAAACATATAGTAAATCCAAAGTTGAGAAAGAGACAACGAAAGCAACAAAAACTGAAGTAAAACCACCATTAGCCAAAGATGTATCAAAAACTAATGAAATTACCGGCACAGCTAAACCCGGAGAAAACGACAAAGTATTACCTGGTCACTTGGGACCTGAGGGTCAGCCAGTTTATGTTGGCCCGCGGGGAGGAGAATATTACATCAATAAAAATGGCAACAAAACATACCTGAAAGGGGATAAGAAATAATATCGTTTAAAACAAAAGAACCGGATAAATACCGGTTCTTTTGTTTTTTATATCTTTCTGTTTCAATTACATTTTTACTTTTTACCCGGCATAGATTTTGAATTTTTCTTTTGTTCTGTTTTGAAATATACTTAGTGACACAAGGAATTTTTTAAACTGCACGGGTACAAATGGACAAAATAAGGCCGGATGACCAAAAAAATTGATTTTTCAGAAAAAACAGTTGATCCGAACCCAATTGTGCAGTTTAAGGCCTGGTATGATGAACATATGGCTTCAGGGATTGTCATCCCCGAANNGCTATAATGACAAAGGATTTATCTTTTTCACAAATTATAAAAGCAGGAAAGGTACCCAGTTATTATCCAATCCGAGGGCAGCTCTGCTTTTTTATTGGCCAGAATCCGGCAGACAGGTCAGAATTGAAGGTATAACTGAAAAAGTGACCATAGAAGATTCTGAATTCTATTTCAGAACAAGACCCCGGGAGAGTCAGATTTCAGCCTGGGCAAGTGAACAGAGTTCCGTGATCCCTGATCGCGTCCATCTTTATGACCTCTTTATCTCATTTACAAATAAATTTTCTTATAAACCGGTTTCCAGACCTCCACACTGGGGAGGATTCATGCTCCTACCCGAATGGTTTGAATTCTGGCAGAATGGAGAATTCAGGTTGCATGACCGCCTGACCTATTCTAAAAGAAAAGGTAATTGGATTATTGAACGACTAGCTCCATAATTTGACAGAATTAAACAAGATCGCAGGCATCAGGAGGCATCCAGTGAGCATCTTTCCCATCCCACTTTATATTACAGCCGATGGGATTTGTTACCGGTACTGATACAGGTTTACCACTGGTCAGCTCATCAAGAGTCAGCTCAAGATTATTGATTGTCATTCTGGAAGGATCCCTGGGACTGTCAACTCCTCGTCCGGTGTAAACAAGCTTCCTTTCTTCATTGAATACATAAAAATGAGGCGTGCGTAATGCGCCATATGCCTTTGCAACCTCCTGAGGCTTGTCATAAAGATAGACCCAGGGAAATTTATGCATTTTCATCCTCTCAACCATATTTGGAAAACTATCTTCCGGATAAGTGTTTTCACTGTTTGAATTAATTCCCGCAAAACCCACTCCTTTTTTACTGAATTTTTCTACAGTCGCCCGTGTAATTTCATCTGATCCAATTACGTACGGACAATGATTGCAGGTAAAAAAGATAACAAGATATTTATAATTATCAAAATCTGAAAGGCTGTATTCCCGTCCTTCAGTTGAAGGAAGTTTAAAATCTATTGCCTTTTGTCCTGTTTCTAAAGTAAAAGCCATGTTTGTCTGTATTGTTTATTACCTGTAACAAATATATAACTGAAATGTTTTTTAAAGAAATCCGGCTTTTTTGTTAGGTTTGACTCATGTATGTAAATAATTAAATGATGAGTCCGCTGCTATTGTTTATTATTATCCTTTGCTATTTTTCAATTCTGATGATAATCTCGCAGATAGCTTCAAGGCATGCACATGATTCTACCTTTTTTGATGGAGACAGGGCATCTCCATGGTTCCTTGTTGCTTTTGGAATGATCGGATCAGGAATATCAGCAGTATCTCTTGTTTCAATACCCGGCAATGTCGGGAATAACAACCTTTACTATTTCCAGTTTATCCTGGGCACAATTGTAGGTTATCTTTTTATTGCTTTTATCCTGACACCTATTTATTACAGGCTCAGACTGGTATCAATATATACTTATCTGAATATTCGTTTCGGAAATGTTACGTATAAAACCGGTTCTCTGTTTTTTCTGGTTTCGCAATCATTTGGAGCCGCCCTTCGTTTACTTTTATCAATAAAGATTCTGCAGTACGCGTTTTTTGATGCTTTGCATATACCATATTTTGTAACCATCATCGTTGTACTTGTTCTTATCTGGCTCTATACAAATAAATCCGGGATAAAGACAATTGTCTGGACAGATGCTTTACAGTCGCTGTTTCTGATTACTGTTATTATTATATCAATTCTTACGATTAAAAATTCGCTTGGCCTTTCCTTCACCGGGATGGCAAAGACAATAACCCATCATCAATATGCAAGGGTTTTTGACTGGGATTTTCACTCAGGATCTAATTTCTTCAAACAGTTTATTTCCGGATTGCTAATAACTGTAGCCCTTGTTGGTCTGGACCAAAGTATGATGCAGAAAACTCTTACAGTAAAAAATGCAAGAGACGCAAAGAAAAACGTTCTGACATTCAGCTTTTTCATCGCTTTTGCACAGACAATGTTTCTGGGTCTTGGCATACTGATTTATTTATACGCCGAACGGCACGGAATCAATCTGGTTATTCAGAATGGGAAATTCGTAAATACTGATGATCTCTATCCTTTACTGACACTGAATTATTTTGGAAAGATTGGTGCTATAGCCTTCCTTATTGGTGTAATTGCATCAACATTCGCAAGTATTGACTCATGTATTGCAGCTCTTACAACTGCTTTCAGTTATGACTTTGTCGACATTGAAAACCGACCGCCTGAAACCAGGAAAAAATTAAAAAATCGTGTTTTGTTTGGTGTCAATATTGTTATGTTCCTGATTGTGATGTCTTTCTGGAACAGCAAGGGAGCAATTATAAATACTATTTTTAAAATAGCCGGCTATACTTATGGGCCAATCCTGGGATTATATCTGACGGGCCTATTTACTAACATTAAATTTAAGGAAAAGTGGGTACCATTCGCATGTGTTTCGGCAGCTTTTATTACCTGGCTGCTAAATGGATTTTTTATCCGGTTCCTTAATTTCGATTTCGGGTTTATGAATATTTTTGTAAATGCATTGCTTACAATATTGTTTTTATTTATGATTAGGAAGCATGAAAAAATTAACATCGGAAATAAATTACAAAATCCGGCAAACAACTGATTCAATTGATTTTGAGATCTGCTCGCAGATGATGTCTGAAACTGATCCCTGGATCACCCTGGATATGGATTGCGAACAATGCCTGAAAGCATTCGAGGGAGAATGTAAAGAAATATATATTATTGAATATGAGCATATTATTGCAGGGTTTGTCATTCTTCAGACTGCCGGGACATTTTCTGGATACATTCAGACTATTTGCATGGATAAAGCTTTCAGAGGAAAGGGTTTGGGGAGATTACTTTTGCATTATTCCGAGGAGAGGGTCCTTAAATTTTCTCCAAATCTCTTCATCTGTGTCTCTTCATTTAATAAAGGCGCTGCAAAACTTTATTATGATTACGGATTCAAACTTGTTGGCGAAATGGAGAACTTTGTGAAGCAGGGATTTACTGAATTGCTGCTTCGTAAAACGGTGGGTCCGCGAATTGGATATATTAATAAACGAGTGATTGATAATACATAAATTAGAGTTTCTTCAAAAAAAGAGTTTACAATGTATAAACGTTTAGTAGTTGTTTTAAGTCTTTTATTTTTTCAGAATATATACTCAAACTGTCAGTCCGTTTTACATAATACTGCAAAGACAATTCTGATTTCCAAAATAGACAGTATCCTTCAAACCAAGGTCAATCTGGATGAGATCCCTGGTGCCGTAATACAAATAAAGATTGGAGATCAGTTATTATACAAACATGCATATGGCTATGAACAGAAGTATGATTTTAACCATCAGCTTCTCAATCCTCCTGATTCAATGACTATTAATTCTCTTTTTGATATAGCCTCCCTTACTAAGGTTATTGGTACAACAACTTCTGTTATGTTATTGGTTGACAGAGGGCTTCTTAGGGTTGAGGATCCTGTTTGCAAATACATCAAAGCATTTAATACATCTGAAAAGAAAGAAATTACCATCAGAAATCTCCTGACACACACTGCCGGGTTGTATGAGTGGTATCCTCTTTATTACAGAGCCTCAAATAAGAATGAAAGTTATAAGTTAATAGGCGAACTGCCGCTTCAGTTTCCGGTTGGTGAACAACGACGGTACAGTGATCTTGGTTTTGTGCTCCTCGGTGAAATAATAGAGATTGTTTCAGGTTTACCACTTGATAAATTCATGCAAAAAAATATTTTTCTGCCGCTTCAGATGAGTAGCACCGCTTATAACCCGTTATCAACAGCCAATTTTAAAAACATTGCCGCCACTTCGCATGGAAATCCTTATGAAAAAAGGATGGTTTACGATTCTACACTGGGATTTAAGATTAAGGAGATAAATCCACGACAATGGAACGGCTGGAGAAACTATACCCTGAGAGGTGAAGTTAATGACGGAAATGCCTGGTATGCCAATGGGGGAATTTCAGGTGCAGCAGGATTATTTTCCACTGTTGATGATCTGCAGAAACTGGTTGATATGTTGATCCGCAAAGGTAATGCAGGATCCGTTCAGTTAATTTCTGAAAAGACAGTTCAGCTCTTTTTAACACAAGATAAATTCAAAAACGGCCTCGGCTGGATGATGGATCCTGATAATTCATTCATGAAAAACGGACCCGAAGGAACCTTTGGACATACCGGATTTACCGGACCAAGTATTACAGTTGTCCCTGAATATAATCTGTCGGTAATACTTTTAATTAACCGTCAGAATACGGGCCTGTTAAGCAACGGTGATTATTATAATGTAAGTCCGATCCGGCGTCTGGTATTCGGTGCAGTTATGAAATACGCTGTTTCAGAACAATAACTTACCCGTGTTTTTATTTCTCTTTCGGTCGGGCTTATCATCCCCTTCCCTACCTTCCCCCACGNNGGGGAAAATGAAAGGGGGTAAAATTCCATTAAAAAGTTGAGAAATTTTTTATCGTAATTCTTCAGAATTACTTGGTTAATTTTTTTTTGAAAATATTAACTGAAAGAATACCCTGAAATATCTTATTCCTGACAGGAATAATGCCAATCCGATTCCGTTATAAAGAAGTGACAGATATTTTTTGGGTATTGAAGAATGTCTCAGTCCGATTCCCATTGAAACCATAACAATAACAATCAGATAACTTTTGGGTGTCATAAAAGAAAAAGGACTCATTTTTTCTGTGAGAGGCAAAAGCCGGTTGATGTTTTTATCCGCAATCTTAAGGAATCCAAAATGATGGATAGGCATTGCTGCCAGAAATCCTGCAGAATAAAAGATAACCTGTTCTTTCACGGTACATATTGATAGCCACGACACTGCATATCTGATTAACATAATTCCTACGCCGCACCACATGAGTCCGGCAAGCAAAATTAGAATTGATTTATCAACAGATGGTGAAAAGTTCTTTTTATCCATGTAACACTATTCAATGTTAGCCAGCCGGAATGGCTTAATTTCAGTTTTTTCCCATACTCCACCGGTTAGGTAAGGTTCATCATTTAAGCTTTCTTTCAAAGATTGAATGTCGGGGAACTCATAGACGATCATTGATCCTATCATTTTTCCGTCATCATCCAGCAATGCTCCTCCACAAAGGAATTCTCCGGCTTTCTTAAGAAGAGTTATCCTTCTGAAATGATCTTCCCTTACTTTCATCCTTCGCTGCAGGGCTCCGGCATCAGTTCCGTCATAGGCCAATAGTAAAAATTGCATAGCTTTTAGTTATTAATTCGACCGATCATCAAAAATAGTACTGTGTAAATTTATAGATTTTCTTCGGTTTCAGTGACCTCTAATATTATTTGAAAAGTCCATGACTGATAAGTTGATTTGACTTTAATACAAAGAATCGGGTCAATGATTTTCATCAGCTTTGTTTATATTTGCTAGAGCAAATTTTTTAACATCTATTAGTTAAAAAAATATTGATTCCTGTCTGAATGTTAAACTTAAGGAACTTTTTTAATTATTTCGGATTTTTCAGGGACCTGAAAAGAAAGGATCACAGACCTGCATTTGGCGGACTTGAAATATTTAAATATATCGGACCCGGATTACTTGTGACTGTCGGATTCATCGATCCCGGTAACTGGGCTGCAAATATAGCAACGGGATCTCAGTTTGGCTATTCACTGCTCTGGATTGTTACTTTATCTACTATTATGCTGATTATTCTGCAGCATAACGTTGCGCACCTGGGAATTGCAACGGGGCTCTGTCTGTCGGAAGCGGCTACGATCTATTTAAAACCATGGACTTCAAAGTCAGTTTTGTCATTTGCAGTTCTTGCATCAGTTTCTACTTCTCTTGCAGAGATCCTTGGCGGAGCAATTGCTTTAAGCATGCTGTTTAAGATTCCAATGAGGATTGGCGCTGTGCTGATAACCATATTTGTTATGATAATGCTTTTTTCAAATTCTTATAAAAAAATTGAAAGATGGATAATCGGTTTTGTATCAATAATCGGACTTTCATTTTTATATGAATTATTTCTTGTCAAAGTTGATTGGATGCAGGCAGGTATTTCATGGGTAAAACCTTCTCTTCCGGAAGGTTCAATATTGTTAATCATGAGTGTTCTGGGGGCAGTTGTGATGCCTCACAATCTTTTTTTGCATTCTGAAATCATACAAAGCCGTCAGTGGAATCTTCAGGACGAAAAAATAATAAAGAAGCAGCTCAGATTTGAATTTGCTGACACTCTATTCTCGATGATAGTAGGCTGGGCTATTAACAGTGCGATGATACTGCTGGCTGCAGCCACATTTTTCACCAGCGGACAAAAAGTTGATGAACTGCAGCAGGCTAACAGGTTACTTGAACCACTACTTGGATCAAATGCATCTGTTGTATTCGCCGTTGCACTCCTGTTTGCAGGTATTGCTTCTTCAATAACCTCAGGAATGGCTGGCGGATCAATTGTGTCGGGAATGTACAAAGAATCATATGATGTTAAAGACAATCATTCAAGAATAGGAATAATTATTTCTCTTGCCGGAGCGCTTTTATTAATATTCTTTATCAAAGACGCTTTTAAAGGACTAATTTTGTCGCAGGTATTTTTAAGTATACAACTTCCTTTTACTGTTGCAATACAAATTTACCTTACTTCTTCCAAAAAAGTTATGGGCAAATATGCCAACAGTAGGTTTCTTTTAGTACTCTTATTGATTATTGGCGGTATTGTTACTTTCTTAAATTTGAAATTGCTGTTTGATTTTATAAAGGGTTAGACACTCAAAAAAAACTGATGTCAGTAAAACTGTATAATGTTGGTCTGGTTTTAAGCGGAGGCGGTGCAAGAGGTTTTGCACATCTGGGAGTGATACAAGCTTTGAATGAAGCAGGAATCTTCCCTGATGTTATATCAGGAACAAGTGCCGGAGCACTGATTGGTGTGTTATATGCTGATGGATATACTCCGGGAGAGATACTGAATCTGTTGAATGGCGGCAGCAGGCTTGATTTTATGCGCCCTGCCTTACCAAGAGAAGGGTTGCTTCAAATCAGCGGAATATTAAAAATTCTGAAATCGAGCTTGCGTTCCAAAATATTTGAGGAGCTCAAAATCCCAATGTATGTTTCTGCAACCGATCTTAATAATGGAAGAGCAGTATATTTTTCCGAAGGCGATTTGTTTGAACCCGTTATTGCCTCTGCAAGCATTCCGGTTCTATTTCAGCCTGTGAAAATTAATGATATATCTTATGTTGACGGTGGAGTTCTGGATAATCTCCCGATCAAGCCAATTGAAAACAAATGCAGGATTTTTATCGGTTCTTTTGTAAATCCTGTCGGATACATGGAAAAGATAAGCGGATTGATAAATATAGCCGAGCGAACATTTATGCTCAGTATGTCGAAAGAAATTTTCGAAAAGTCTAAGAAATTTGATCTTTTCATAGCTCCGCCCGAACTCAGAAATTATAAAATTATGGATCCTGAAAAATCGGGTGAACTATTTATGATCGGATATAAAGCAACAAATGAAAAATTAAAAACTATTGATATTGAAAGTATGATTCTCCAGTAATTGAGGAAT
The DNA here is from genome assembly GCA_003157075.1 of Bacteroidales bacterium. Lineage (GTDB taxonomy): Bacteria > Bacteroidota > Bacteroidia > Bacteroidales > VadinHA17 > LD21. The sequence continues at coordinate 15,288 of PMIL01000359.1, forward strand.
CTGGCTGCCATACTTTAATCAAACTACTTTTTGTCAACAAGGGAATACAAGCTTTTAATTTCCTGCTCCCATAGCGATTCCTCGGGGGTTTCAAGGATTAAAGGCATATTATCAAACCTTGGGTCATTCATCAGTGACCTGAAAATATCCTCCCCAAGAAATCCCTTTCCGATACTGTCGTGCCTGTCTACTCGTGTAGCTAATTCTTTCTTTGAATCATTTAAATGCATTCCCTTGAGGTAACCAAGACCTATAACTTTTTCAAACTGCCTGAATGTCTCAATATATCCTTCACGGGATTTAATATCATATCCGGAAGTGAAAGCATGACAGGTATCGATACATACTCCAACCCTGGATTTATCTTCAACCTTGTCGATCATAAACCTGAGCTGCTCAAATTTATGCCCCATATTAGTTCCCTGGCCAGCAGTATTTTCTATTACAGCTGTGACGCCTTTTGTCTTATCAAGAACAATATTTATAGATTCTGCAATCCTGGTAAGGCATTCCTCTTCAGTGATTGCCATCAGATGGCTCCCCGGGTGGAAATTAAGCCGGTCAAGGCCTAACTGTTCACATCTCTGCATTTCATCAAGAAATGACGCTCTTGATTTTTCCAGGGATTCTTTTTCGGGATGCCCGAGGTTTATCAGATAACTGTCGTGCGGCAATATCTGAAATGGTTTATAGTCGTATTTCTCACAATTCTGGCGAAACGCTTTTATACTTGCCAGTGTCAACGGATTTGAAAACCATTGCCTCTGATTTTTTGTGAACAGGGCAAAAGCCTTTGCTCCTATTGCATTAGCGTTTACCGGAGCGTTTTCCACACCTCCTGATGCGCTGACATGTGCTCCTACATATTTCATAGACCTTTCTATAAATTGTTTCTGAAATTGAAATATAATTACTGATAAATATATCTGTATAATCTTTAAACAATATAACAAAATCTTTTGTCTAATGTTTATATTTTAAATTTGAAAAAATTCAAGGATATTAGTATTTTTGTCTAGAAACCTTTTAAATTCAAGAAGATAAATGGCAGAATTAAACAGTAGTATCCCAACACCTCCGGGAAAGCAGAAAGGATCTCCGTTAAATATGATTGTCGTAGCAATTATACTTGGCGTGGCTCTTATTTTTCTTGTATATATGTATTTTGATAAGAAAAATAAAATGGCTGAAATGGAAACAGTCCTTACTCAGGAAAAAGATTCCCTGGCCAATGAACTAAGACATATGGTCGTAGCATATGATACTCTTAAGACCAACAATGATACTCTGAATGCAGGTCTGCAAAAACAGAAGAATAAGATTATCCAGTTATTATCTATAAATGCTTCCAATGTTCAACTAATAAGAAAATATAAAAACGAGATCACAACAATGAGAGAAATAATGAAAAGCTACATTGTTCAGATCGATTCATTAAATACCAGAAACAGTATGCTGGTATCTGAAAACACGGAAATAAAGCAACAGATAACCCAGGTCCGCAATACCAATACCGAACTATCTAAAGTGAAGGAAGAACTTAGTTCCAAAGTTGAGGTTGCTTCTGTTATCCAGGCTAAGAATATAGTTGCTGTTTCCCTGAACAAAAAGAGAAAAGAGACTACCAGAATCGGTTCTTTGGACAAATTAAGAATTTGTTTTACTCTCCGCGAGAACCCACTGGCAAAACCCGGACAGAAAGATGTTTATATGAGAGTTATAAGGCCTGATTCACTTGTTGTTACAAGTAGTCCTGATAATCTTTTTGAATACAAAGGGAATAAAATCATTTATTCAGCCAATCGTCAGGTTGATTATATGAATCAGGATATAGAAGTATGCATCTTCATGGATAATAAAGGGGATTTTATTATAGGTAATTATAGTGTTGAGCTTTATCTCGATGATAACATTATTGGCCGGACAAACTTCATGCTTTCAAAAAAATAACTATTCATCACCCGGCATTATAAATTCAGAAATTATATTGTCTGAAATCAGTTTTCCCTGGTTTGTAAGAATCAGGGAATTTTTTTCCTGTTTCATAAGGCCGTAATTTTTGAATTTCCCTGAAAGATTCATAACATAATCATAGCCTTCTTTCTCAAACATTTTCTCAACATACTCAAGATCAATTCCCCACATTGTTCTTAGAGAGGTCATCATATATTCATTGAACCGGGTTCTTGTGTCAAGTTCTTCACTTTCAAAATACTGTTTCCCTGAATTTACTGCTTTTATGTAACCTTTAAGATTACGAACATTCCATTGCCGCGAATATCCGTTAAAAGAGTGGGCGGAAGGCCCCAGACCAAGATATTTAACCTGTTTCCAGTAATTTGAATTATGGATTGAGAAATATCCCGGTTTCCCGAAATTTGAAATCTCATAATGTATAAAACCAGCCGATTCTGCTTTTTGTATTAAAAGATTAAATTGTGCAGCACTTTCGTTTTCATCAATCTCACTGATAGTTCCTTGCTCTAGCATTTTACCGAAGACGGTTCCCTTTTCAAAAGTCAGATGATAAGCGGAGAGGTGCTTAATGCCAAATGAAAAAGAGAAATCAAGATTTGATTCCCATTCTTTCAGACTCATTCCCGGGATTCCGTATATGAGATCAATTGTTACGTTTTCAAATCCTGTCTTCAATATCTCTTTGAGTGCATATTCAGCCTGTGAGGAGTCGTGCCTTCTGTTAAGCATTTTCAGGTCCGAATCTCGCCATGACTGAATTCCAAGACTTATCCTGTTGATTTTAAGATTCTTTAACCCGGCAAGATACTCCGGCCTGATATCATCCGGGTTAAGTTCTATCGTTATTTCGCAATCAGCAGTTACATTGTAATTCAGGTAAATCTGATTCAGAATAGACTCCAGCTCTTTGACAGTAAAAACAGAAGGTGTTCCTCCTCCAAGATAAATTGTTGAGACAGTTTCTCCACCCAAATAATCCTTTTTTAAAAAAGTCTCCTTCAATAAAGCATCAATAAATGCAGCATTATCATCCTGTGAAACAATGTGATAGAAATCACAATAAAAACAGAGTTTTTTACAATATGGTATGTGTATGTATATCCCTGCCATCTGATATTTAATTTTTAATAGCCTGAAAGGCCACCCGTTGATCTTTATTTTTCGTACGACTATTTCTCAACTGTGTTCTGAGTTTATCAATTAACTGGTAAATTTACACCAAATAATAACGGATGCTACGAAAAAATATATTCTCAATTCTGATTGCTGCGATTATCCTTTATCTGAGTATGGCCAACTCTCATACTTTTGATAAGGTACCGATTAATATACCCAACTTTGATAAGTTTGTTCATTTTGGAATGTATTTTGGTTTGATGTCAGTACTTATCTTTGAGAACAGAAAAGCCATAAAAAGCAATGGAAATTTATTTCTAATAAGCCTTATCCCTTTTTTCTACGGCATTATAATAGAAATTATGCAGTCTGCTCTAACAACAACCAGAACAGGCAGCATTTATGACGCTCTGGCAAATTCTGCAGGAATCCTGGTGTCTGTTTTGTTATGGCTTTGGATTAAATCATCTAAAACAAAATGATCAGATAATAATCATTTCCTCCATATTCGATTTTACCACCAGTTCATAAATTGTCCTGTTACTGAATAGTTTAAT
>PMIL01000259.1 GCA_003157075.1 Bacteroidales bacterium
TCGATCTTATTATATACAGGCCTCTGGCATTCCTTCTCGTAAGAGCAGTTTACAAAACAAAGATTACTCCAAACAATATTACTTTTATCGCGATATTGATGGGTATAACAGCCGGATGTTTTTATTCTCTTGGACAACCTGTATACTTTAAAATTGGTGCTCTTTTCTATCTCGCATTTAATATACTTGACTGCAGTGACGGACAACTGGCCCGTCTGAAAAAAAACGGCAACCATATCGGCAGGCTTATTGACGGAATTGGCGATTATATTGCAACGTTAGCTGTTTACCTTGGAATTGCATTTGGCTTTGTACCAAATTCTGTTAACCCTTATTATTGGTTTATACTGCTTCTGTTGGCAGGGGTGAGTACAATAATTCACGGGATGCTTGTTGATTATTACAGAACCAGGTTTCTGAATTATGTAAGTGGACGTAAAAGCAATTCTGAAAAAGATTTTGAAGAGTGCAGGAAGGAGTTTGAATCATTAAAGAATAAGAAAGGAAAAGGATTCGACAGGATGGTTTTACGGATCTATTTCAAGTATACAGAGCTGCAACGCCTGATTATTTCGAGGAAGAAAAAAACTAAACTATTCATTACAACCTCAGAGGAATATTATCAAAAGAACAGGGTCATTATGCGCTTCTGGGTCATTTTGGGTCCCACAACCCAGGTAACCACATTGATTATCTGTTCTTTTCTTAACCGTTTGGATATTTTTATCTGGATTATAATTGCTCTGTTTAACTGTCTGGCTGCAACATTGTGGCTCTCACAGGCGATTATTGACAAAACTCTTAAAAAAGAAAACTGAATGAAGGCAGTCATTCTTGCAGCCGGTGTAGCTTCACGCCTGAGGCCATTAACAAATCATACACCTAAATGTCTGCTTAAGGTATGTTCGAAAAATCTACTTGAGCTTACTATTGAGAATTTATTGGATAATAAGATCTCAGAAATTATTATTGTCACCGGCTATCTCGAAAACAAGATCCGCGATTTTATTGATCTGAGATTTCCGGAATTGAACATAACGATAATTTATAACGAGTTTTACAATTCAACAAATAATATCTATTCTTTGTGGCTGGCAAAGAATGCTCTTAATGGAGAGGATATGCTGTTAATGGATAGCGATATAGTTTTTAACAGCCAGATAATTAAAAAGCTTTGCAGTTCTGGAAAAAAGAATTGTCTTGCATTAAAACGACACGATCTGTCTGACGAGGAAATAAAAGTCAAAATTGATAAGAAGGGAAGGGTCCTTGAGATAGGCAAAGAAGTTAAAATCTCTGAAGCTGCCGGAGAATCTGTTGGCATTGAGCTTTTTGGCAGAGAAGTAATTCCGGCACTATTCAATATTATTGACCGGAAAGTAAACGTCGAAAAGAACGTCAACCAGTTCTATGAAGCCGCATTCCAGGAGCTGATCACTAGCAGCCATGAAATTTATATTGTAGATATAAGTGAATATTTCAGTATGGAAATAGATACAGCGGAAGATTTGAGACTCGCCGGTGAATTATATAATGAAAGATAGAACCTGATTAAGAGATATTATGTCTGAGAGCCTGATCACAATTTCTGTGGCCGGTTTAATTGCCGGATTCATTTTTTCTATGCCTATTGCGGGTCCAATAAGTATCCTTGTAACATCCAATGCATTAAAGGGTAAGTTGAAATATTGCAACCTGTTGACGATTGGCGCTTCATTAGCCGATCTTTTTTACGTTTTTATTGCAGTTTATGGACTCACCAGATTTTTTTCTGTATATAAACCTGTAATCCCTTATATTACTGGTTTCGGATCTTTATTTATCATTTTTATAGGTTACAGGATTTTCANNTAAAATTAATATTTCAGGAAAAATCAGCAGTAATGCAAATGGCGGATTTTATACTGGTCTTCTTGTAAACTTTCTTAATCCAACATTGTTTTTTGGCTGGCTTACTACCTCATTTATAATAATATCTATTGTTTCTTCACTTGGATTTAATACAGGTGGAATGGGTTCTTTCATTAATCAGAATATTAATGAAATCAATCATATCAGCGGAGATGTGATAGAAAAGCCAAATTTGCCCGGATATCTCAGATTTGATACTTTGCAGATATTAAAGAAAAGTATCAGGGTTCAGAAAATCAGCCCGAAACCACCCGAAAATTTTCATTTCCTTATCAGTCTGTGTTTTGCTTGTTCTCTTTCTCTTGGAAGCATTATCTGGTTCTACCTTCTTGCAGTTTTTATCATCAGATGCCGCGACAGAATCAATCCGCAAATTTTAAATCTATTTATAAACATTTTAGGAATTGTGATGAGCTGCTTTGGTTTTTTCCTCTTGTACAAAACCGTAAATATGATAATCTAAGGTTTTGTTATTAAAAGTATCTGCATTGTCGGTTTTTGGACTTACAGAAAATGAATTTTTAAAGATATTAAATTTCATCTCCTTTCTTAAGGTAATACCCTACAACATTAAGGCCTTCGCTCTTGCGATAATATTCAGGTTCACTTAGTTTTGTGTGTTCTGCCCGTTCGACCTTCATCATGAAACTACCGTCTTTTTGTTTCATCACCTGTACGCCTTTTGTTGTTCTGCTTCCTACCGGATTTATCAGAACCGTGTTAAATAAAACAACTTTTTTAATGTTACTGATTGAAACTAAATCAACATCGTCATCGATTCTTTCAATAAAAATCAATTTTGATTCGTTATTGAAAGCATTTCTCAGCTTCTTTCTCTGGTATTCCGTACTAAAACTGGTCATTGTAATTTTCCCGATTTTCCCGTTCTCAAAGGCGACAATCAGAAATCCTGAATAGCTTTTTTCACCTGTGATATAAATAGCCTGTTCTCCATCCTCAAGGTCAATCTTTCCTAAAGCCTGATGGATATTGTAGATTTCCTTTTTCGGAACCTTATAGACATTACTGAACGAAGTGAAGATCAAAACTTCATTCGAATTTGAATCATCGGCAATTTTAATTGGATTTGGATTCACGGATACTTCCATTGTGTTTATATATTAGTTATTGATCATTAAAGATAGAAATTTTTGAACTTATTTTATTATTACCTGAGGCAGTTGAAAGAATAATCAATTAACCAAACTTTAACAACATTCCGGATGACACTGACTAAACTTTATCTGATGGGTTATATCTAAGCTATAGATTTAAAAATAAATTATAGAATTATGAAAACAATTATCAGATTAACAACCATTGGTATTCTGACATTAATACTTTCTTATGGAAGCGTATTTGGTCAGGAACAACCTTCAGCTCCTGTCAATGGGAACGGGAAATGGGCAGATGGCATCTTCTCAGCCCAGCAGAAAGAGATGCTGAAACAGCGGGCTGCAAAAAAACAAGCTTTCCGAAAGGAATTCAAAGCCACTGTTTCACAGACACAGAAAGATATTCTGGGGGATCCAAGAGTAATGCCGGCAGACAGAAAGAAATCATTCAGGGCTTCACTTACAGACGCGCAGGTGGCAATGATAAAATCTCAGCAGGCTGATATGAAAAAGATGAGGGAAGAATTCAGGGCTACCCTGACACCTGCACAGAAGGCTGATTTGAAAAAACTGTTTATGTCAAGAAAAATGAAGTCTGGCCACGAATTCAAAAATGGCAATGATGGAAAACTTCTGTATATGAGTTGATGCGCTCATTAGAAATAAATCCCGCAAGCATGAGATCTTACGGGATTTTTTATTTTAAATTTCTTTTTCATCTTTATGAAATTATTTTCAAAGATGGCTATTGAAACAGACTATATTATTTGTGATGCATGCAGCTGCAAATTTGAAAGGGGCGGAACAAACAAGCACTGTTCCAATTGTTTTGCCTGTACGGGTTGTGAAATCTATTATTGTCCTTCTTGTGATAGGGAGATTGTTGTTACTCCTGTCAAACGAATCCGCCGCTCCTTAAAAGTTACAGAAGAAAATAATTCAACAGAATAGTTACTTAAGCAGCTCTTCTAAGAGTATTGAAAAATTATTACCTATTTTTGGTTAATCATCAGGAATCAGAATAATTTTGATTCTCATTGATCATATTTTTTGCCAATGGTCCTTTCTTCATATAATCTGATTGATGTTTTGTTGAGTCTTACTCTCGCTTTTATCATGCTGGGAGTGGGTTTGTCATTAACAACAGAAAGTTTCAGGATTCTGTTTCTGTTTCCAAGGCCATTAGTTGTAGGATTGTTGTCGCAACTCATTGTATTGCCGGTAATAGCATTTTTGATTTCTTATTTCTCTGATTTGTCTCTTCCAGTAAAAGTTGGCCTGATCATTCTGGCTTCCTGTCCCGGCGGTACTACATCAGGTCTCCTGACCTATTATTTTAAGGGAAACGTTGCACTGTCAATCACTTTCACATCAATAAACAGTATTCTTACATTGTTCACAATACCATTTATAGTCAATCTGAGCCTATTGTTCTATTACGGCAAAGCAACTCTGATACATTTATCATATTTAGAGACAATAATTCAGATTTTTGCCATTACCATTATTCCTGCTTTGATCGGAGTCCTCATCAGAACTTATAAACCTGCATTTGCTTTAAAAGCTCAGCGTCCCGTTAAAGTACTTCTTACCATAGCTCTTGCGATAGTTTTTATAATCCTTTTTTTTGCCGGAAATGTAAAAGGCGGAACAGGAATTACGTCAAAAGAAGTTCTGAACATCCTTCCATACGCCTTATTATTGAATGTATTATGTATGTCGTGGGGATTTTTTTTAGGACTTATTACCAGGCTAGGAATCAGCAATTCGTTTACGATCGGGATTGAGGCATCAGTTCATAATACCACACTTGCTTTCCTTGTTGCAGGCACTTTGCTGCATAATCCTGAAATGGAAAAACCGGCTTTAATATATGCTATGTTTTCATTCTGGACTGCAGTCCTTTACAGTATTGTAGTTAAGAAAGCCAATGGGATCGGGATATTCTCGGATTTTAAAACTTAAAAATATAGAATCAAAGATGGTAAAGTAATTCCATACCTTATCCACTCTTCCACGAATGAGGTGGAGATGATTATTAATATAAACTGGGCAATTTATCTCTATGCCTGAATTAAATCAGCGGGCACATCTTTAAGCCTGGTGATGTCCTTTATTTTATTCCTTATATCAAAGGATGCAGTACAATTTACTGTACAAATTTTGCAGTTATCACACTGGTTTGAATATTTGACTTCCGCCATAGTATGCCAGGCCTGCTTAATATTCTTATAACCGTATGCATACATATAGCTCCGCATCATTGTCGGGATATCCAGATTATGAGGACAATCAGGAACGCACTTTTTGCATTGATGACAGTATAGTCCGGGTTCAGAAAGCTGTCCTGTAATATTAAGATCCTTAAGTTCCTGCTCAGTCATTTTCAGATTATTCATGAGAGCAATATTATTCTGCAATTGCTCGAAAGAGGACATTCCTGATACTATTGAGGAGACGTTCTCATTCTGAAGGACCCATTTTAATGCAGCACTGATATTCAGCGGGGTCCCCGATTTATCACGGGCACCTCCGGCAGTGGTCTTCATGGCAACAATTCCCATTCCGGTTTTTACAGCATAGGCAATTGCAGCATTCATCGATTCCTTGTTTTTAGCTTTAAAGTTGTATGCTGGCATTGCTATGTCGTAAACTCCTGAATCTGCAGCAGCTTTCAGTGCTTCTTCAGTATCGCTGTGAGAAGCAATTCCCAGGAAACGGGTTTTGCCCTGCTTTTTAAGTTGTGCCAATGCCTTTAGAACACCTTCATTAAGAACAGTCTCTTTTTTTCCTGCATAAGGGAAAAGAAATACGTCTACATAATCAAGGCCAAAACGCTTCAGGCTTCCCTCAGCTTTTTTAATGTAAGCATTTGCATCAAAGCCGTTTGGGAAAGTCCCGGTTTTCATATCCATACCATCAGGAGGTACTGCTGTACCAATTATGAATGAGTCTCTTGGTAATCCTTTCAACCCTTCACCAACCAGTTTTTCATTGTTTCCCTCTCCATAATATGTGGCAGAAAAAAACAGTTTTATGCCTGATTCATAAGCTGACCTTATTAAACCAGAAGAAGTAGCATCGGAAGTTCCCATACTGATGAGTGGCGTTTTAAGTCCTGATTTTCCCAACAACCTGACAGGCAATTCAGACGTAGCCGTTTCCAGTAATGGTTTGGCAATATTCAACTTAAGAGATCCCGGGACGAGAGCAACTCCTGATATCCCGAGCAAGCTTTTTTTCAGGAATTCGCGTCTATTATCTGCTTTCATTGTTGAAATTATTTTGTATTTTTTTAAATACGTACCCTCATTTTAAAAATGATCCGTTTAAGGAACACAAGTTATCGAATTTATTCTATTTTTATCCCTGATTAGGATTTTTTAATACTTTTATATGTCCGGCTTTAGCATTTCATCTTATAAAATCTTTAATTACAAATCATGAAAGTTTCCGGTTTTACTTTTATCCGAAATGCAATAAAATTTGATTATCCGGTGGTTGAAGCTATCAAATCAATTTTGCCAGTTTGTGATGACTTTTTTGTAGCTGTAGGCAATTCAGATGATAAAACACTGGATATTGTTCAAAACATTGATAAACAAAAAATAAAGATTCTTGAGACCGTCTGGGACGATTCAGCAGAAATGAAAAAAGGAGGAAAAGTCTTTGCTCTTGAAACTGACAAAGCATTTAATGCTATCCCAGCGGACACCAACTGGGCTTTTTATATTCAAGGAGACGAGGTAATACATGAAAAATATCTGGATACCATTTATTCATCAATGAAAAAATGGGAAGATAATAAAACTGTGGATGGTTTGTTATTCAAATACCTTCACTTTTATGGTTCATATGATTATGTTGGCATTTCTCCAAAGTGGTACAACCATGAAATTCGAATAATACGGAATGATAAGGCTATTTACTCATTCAGGGATGCACAGGGTTTCCGAAAGGGGAATAATGAAAAACTGAATGTTAAACCCGTTGATGCATATGTTTATCATTACGGATGGGTAAAGGAACCCGGAACAATGATGAAAAAAGCGATTAATGCAAATTCTTTCTACCAGGAGAAAAATATTTTAAAGCAGATAAAATCAAAAGACTCTAATGGAACGAAAGAATTTGATTATTCCTCTATAGACGCTTTGAGCTGTTTTATCGGTACGCACCCTAAGGTGATGGAGGAACGGATCAGGCGCAAAAACTGGAGTTTTGAACATGATATTTCTTTTAACAAACTCTCATTAAGATACCGGGGCAAGATCTTCATAAAGAAATACCTGGGAATCAATACGTACTACGAAAACTACAAGCTTATCTGACCGGATTTCCCACCGCGGAACTGATCAATATATCCCGTAACTATCAGATATTGTGCCAAGATATAAGTTGACATAATTACTATTTCTGACGATTCAAATTGAAGGCTGAACTTATTTATGGCTATTGAAGAATCTGAAATTACAAATAATATAGCCCCTCCAAGTACCAGCAGGTAACTGCGCTGATTCACTTTTTCTTTCCTGTTAATTGCCCCTGAAAGCATCGTGAGGATAACAATAGCATATATGATTACCGGAAGCTTCATTTCGGCCAGATCTCCGTATAAATAAGACACTAATCCTATCCCGTATGTCATTACAGGCAACAGTAGCCAGAGGCGATTGCTCAGAATAGAATTTTTCCCGGGAGTAGTTATGAAAACGATGAAATACATTACATGAGCCAGCAGGAAACATAAAAGTCCCTCCACAAACAAGCCCGCATTGACTTTAGAGAATTCGAGGATCACATCTCCGGCCCAGGAGAAGATAAGTCCGGCAAACATGAACTGAGTCAACCTGCTTCCGGTCAGATTAAGATTTTGCAAAAGCAGAATCATGAGCATTGGCAATAAAAGTGCTTTAACAAAAAGGCCAGTGTAGAGAGATGTGTGATTTTGAATAATAATGTAAATAGCTCCGGTGAGGAAATAAATAATGGGTATAAAAGATCTTTTCATATTAATTAAAAAATTACCAAGGTAAATATTGCATCAGATGGATAAAGTTAGCTCTCTTTTAAAGGTTTCTTAGTATATTTCCAGATGTAAATGAACTTGAATCGGTACTTTAATCTGTTATAAAATGAAGAAATATTTTTTATTCTTTGCAGGACTTATTTTCTTACTTTGCTGCAAGCAGCAAAAACAAAACGTAAATCCTCAATTTCCATCATTTGAAAAATTCAGTGTTAAAGGGAAACAGGTCATTGTTTATACCACAGCAGACAGTACGAATTATAGATTGTCAGTAACAGATACTCTGAAGTTTAAAGAACTTATTCAGCCTGTTGAGACACAGATCTGCGTATTTACTGATCCTGATATAAAGTTTCAGACCTTCCTCGGAATCGGAGGTGCTCTGACAGATGCGTCGGCAGAAACTTTTTCTAAATTGCCGGCGAACAACCAGGAGGAGTTATTGAAGTCGTATTATGATACTCAGAAAGGCATAGGTTATACTCTTGCCCGCACTAACATTAACAGTTGCGATTTTTCAAGCGGCAGCTATACTTATGTTACTGAAGGAGATAATGAACTGAAATCCTTCACAATTGAACATGATCAAAAATTCCGTATCCCGTTTATTAAGAAAGCCATCGCTGCAGCCGGCGGCCGCCTGACATTGTTCGTCAGTCCATGGAGTCCACCGGCATATATGAAAGATAACAACAATATGCTTCATGGCGGTAAACTTAAACCTGAGTATTACAAGCCATGGGCAGACTATTTTGTAAAATTTATTAAAGCATATGAAAAAGAAGGCATTCCTGTCTGGGGAATGACAATTCAGAATGAACCTATGGCAACTCAGACTTGGGAATCCTGCATTTATACCGCCTCTGATGAGCGTGATTTCCTTAAAAACAATCTCGGACCGACCATTGCNNGAAGCTTCAAAATATGCCTGGGGTATGGGTTTTCACTGGTATGAAAGCTGGAGCGGCGGTGATAAAATGTTCGAAAATGTAAAAATTGTTCATGAAGCTTATCCTGATAAAAACCTGATGTTTACAGAAGGATGCCCAGAGAGTTTTAATTCAGCAATGTATAATAACTGGAGCCTAGGAGAAGCTTATGGACGGTCGATGATAAATGATTTTAATAATGGGACAGTAGGCTGGACAGATTGGAATATCCTGCTTGATGAGACAGGCGGTCCGAACCATGTTCAGAATTTTTGTTTTGCCCCGGTGCATGCTGACACAAAGACAGGACAGCTAATTTATACCAATTCGTTTTATTATATAGGTCATTTCTCAAAATTTGTTCGTCCTGGTGCTAAAAGGATCATAAGCTCTGCAAGCCGCAGTCAGTTGCTTACAACAGCATTTATTAATGAAGACGGTAAAGTGGCAGTTATTATAATGAATCAGAGCAATATGAAGATTGCATATAATCTTTGTATTGGTTTCGAAGCAGCTGAAGTGAAAATACTTCCTCATTCAATACAAACACTTGTGTTATAGGTATTCCGGGAACAATGTTCTTCAGAACCAGTTTGTAATTTATCGTCAGAAGAATCGAACACAAAACTCTGCTGAATATATTTATTTAATCCGAATTTGTTCTGAAACTATTTTTTTTCATATATTTGATTTAGGTTGCTTTCGTAGATCAGAATCGATGAAGAACAAGAAAATTTATATATTTATTATAGCTTCGTTATTGTGTCATCCTTTGCTCTATTCAATGCCTGCCGATAGCACATCAATTATTGACAATATATATAATTTTAATTTTCTTAAAGCATCCGATCAGTTATCAAAACTTAAGAGTAAAGATACTTTAATGACTGAGGCTCTTAATCTTGAAATACAATGGTGGATGGCAATAGGAAGCCAGAATAAAGACCGGTTTTCAAATTTCCTGAGTACACTGGATAGTTTTGAAAAAACTGACCAGAAAAGGTTGGATAAAATAATATCTACAACATATAGGATAAGATACTATGCTTGTGTAAATAAAAATTACCTGATTCCGTTTTTATTAATAAATGTGAAGAAGCAACTGGAGAAGATAGATTCTGCCAGACTTGGAAACACAGGTAATGAGGTTTTTGAGCTTTTCGGCATGTATAAGTCGTTTCTTATTCTCATTCAAAATAACTTATTCTTTGACAGATTTTTACCTGGATCTAATAAAAACAAGGAGCTTATTGGAAATATTGAGAGAGTAATTCTGAATGGGGCATCAGTTAACAAAACAATAGGTCGTTATTTTTTAATGAAGTATTACTTAGATGTTGAAAAAGATAAATCAAAAGCATTTGATTTTTTGGCCGAATTACATAAAGAATATCCTAAGAATATGATTTTTACTCAGCTATTAACGAATTAATTCTCTATTTATGAAAAAAATTATTATTTTATCGTTAATCCTCTCTATAACTGCTTTATGCAGTTACGGTGGTACCTCATCAGGTTATGCTGCAAATGATAAACTGATCGATCAAATGTTTACCAAAGCACCTGAAACAGTAAATATTACTTTTGCTGATCTGTCACTTGCTGGCATGACTGGTCAAGAAACAGCTGGAAGTTCCAAAAGTGCAGGTGTGGCTTTGGTCCTGGATTTCTTTCTTGGGGGACTGGGAATTCATCGATTCTACCTTGGAACAGAGGTAATGACTGGGATCGGGTATATACTAACATGTGGCGGAATATTTGGAATAGTTCCACTTGTAGATTTTATTGTTTTAATAATCAATATAGATAACATTTCTAAATATGTAAACAATCCGAAGTTCTTTATGTGGAACTGAACGGATTAGGATTGTCCATGTTGATATTTGAAGAATTGTGCATTAGATAGATCTTCTGATGCACAATTCTTATTCTATATTAAACTTATTGGTTTAAATGAATAAAATAAGGGCAATTGCTGTTTTTCTGTTTTTTCTTTTTTCTAATGTCAGGTTGCTGTCACAGGTAAGTGATCGCGTGAGTGTCAGCCAGGAGACCCAGGTATTAAGCCATGGGTCCAAGAGTATTTTTAAATGCGATATTTATTATAACAAGGAGAAAGACGCTATAGTTACACATCACTATTATCCTGCTGAATTTGTAAAGATTTCAAATCGTTTTGGAGAGATAAAAATTTATTTTCCAAAATCAAATACTGTTTCTATTCATCAAGATCAGTTACTCTCTACTACAAATGAGTTTCTATACTATTTTGTAAATAATAAGGTGACAGATCTTGGTCTGTCCAGGGAAGGTTTTAAGCTTATTTCAACATCGAGGGAAGAAGATATGATGATAACTAAATGGCAGGGTCCAACCTCTTTGAAGGCTATAAATGAGGTTAAGATAGTATTTAAAGATATGCTTCCTATCTATGCTGAATATCTTGGAATAGACGGGTTTATTAAGAAAAAAATTTACTATGGTAAATACTCTGATTTCAATACATTCAGTATGCCACTCCGGATAACCGAAGTTAGTTTTGAAAGCAAAACGGACTCAACAATAAGGTTATCAACTTTTTCAAATGTCCGCACAATTGATTTTCCGGATAACAGTTATTTTGATTTTAAGATCCCTGATGATGCGAAAATCAGTAAACAGTAGTTTCCTTTTCTTTCTGTTTCTTTTAATTAGCATATCCAGCTCCGGACAGATAGATTACTTTAGATCAGATATTAAAAATATAAATAATTTATTATCTCAAATACCGCCGGACCCATTTAAGCGTCAATATATTTATAAGGACGAACCGTCACTGATTAAAAAGATAAATCCAGTGAATTTATTAATTGGAGGATCACTATATGTTTACCAGAATGTGTTGTCAAAGCACATTTCAGCTGATTGCCTTTTCACACCCAGTTGTTCCGAGTTCAGCAAACAAGCGATAAAAGAGGATGGACTATTTAAAGGAATCTTACTAAGCATCGACCGGTTAAACCGATGCAATAGAATTGCTGCACAAGATCTGAAACATAAAAGTGTTGATAAGAAAACAAACAGGTACCCCGATCCTGTGTCCAGGTACGGTAAAGAATCTCAGCATAATGAAGAGTAGGATCTTTATTATTGTTAAAATAGGCCAGGCTGTAATTTTATTATGCTTTACATCTCTGTCTTTTTCTCAGGAGTCAAATAAGTGTGACTTAAAATTTATTGATCACCTGGTAAACAAAGGTGATTATGAAGAAGCGTTGTTTTTATTAGACTCCTCAGGTTGTTCATGCGTTCCTTTGAATGACAGTATAAACTATCTGAAAGGATGGAGTCTCTATTCCTTAAAAAGGCTTTTATCTTCATCAGAAAGCCTTATAAAAGTTACCTCCAGTTCTGGGTTCTATTTGAAATCTCATTTTTTTTCTGCTTATGACTGCATGCATTTGGGCGCGTATTCGAATGCATTAGTGACTCTTTCAAATATGAAAGTAATTTCAGAAGAAGAGATCTCTCTAAGAAATTATGAAATTGCGGGTGTATATCTGCTACAGGGAAATGAAACTATGTTCGAAGATTTTTTTAGTAAAACAAACAGGAATTTTTATGAGCTTTCCGAGTCATCAGAGAATCTTCAGAAAATCTCAGAAGAATTAACAAAACATAAGAGAAAATCCCCGTTGGTTGCCGGTTTGTTCTCTGGAATTTTTCCGGGATCAGGTAAGTTTTATTCAGGGAAAAAGGGCGAAGCAATTTCAGCTTTCATCGCTACCGCCGGGCTTGGACTTGTAACCTGGGAAAATTACAGAAAAAGTGGTTTAAAAAGTTTTAAGACTGTCGCTTTTGGGACTGCATTTGCATTTTCTTATGCAGCAAATATTTATGGATCGGTTATATCAATTAAAGTGCTCGAAACAGAATTTAGAAATAATGTTAAAAATTCGATTCTTTTTAATCTGCATATTCCTTTGCGTAATTCTTTCGACAAATAGAATATTTGGATCAGATTATTATTCAAATGCACTCAGAATTTTTTCTGAAGGCAATTTCTTTGTAGCTTCAATTGAATTCGAAAGGGCTATTTTTCATGAGATTGATAATAATAAAATTGCGAAGTGTAAATATTATAAATCATTATGTTACAAGGAACTTGGAGACAAACACAGGGCACTGGAAGAATTAAGTGAAATAAATATATTCAATTTGCCTGACTCTCTCTTTTTTATTATTCGATACGAACAGGCTGTTTGTAATTTTTTAAATGATGATCCAACTCAGGCACTCTGGAATCTCGAAGAAATCAAATACAGATTCTCAGATTCTGTAAAAACTGTAAATATATTACCGTTAAATATCCTATGTTTAAATTCCGCAAGGAACTGGGATGAAGCGGTTAATGCCTGGAATTATTTACTTAATCATACAGGATTAGAGGATTCGGAAAAGAATTACTTTAAAGCAAAAATCAATAATCTTTATAATAAAAGAAAAATGCCAATTCTTTATTCTGATAAAAAGGCTGAGAATCTCTCGAGATTTATTCCCGGTGCCGGGCAGATGTATTGCGGAGCTGTTTTCGAAGGTGCTTTTAATTTAATCATGAATGCTTCATTATTAGGCTATTCATTTTTCGAGTTTTATTCAAAGTACTACTTTACAGGGTATTTTGTAGGTTTGGGAATATTCAATAAAACATATCAGGGTGGAATGCACAGAGCAAAATTACTCGCTGATGAGAAGAATATGGAAGGGATAAATAAATTTAATGTTGAAACCAGTTCATTACTTATCAGAATTTTAGATTCACAACCTTTGGGAAAATCCTTACAAAAGGATTCATTTAAGTATCAGATCATAAATTCCATCAGTTTTAAATAATTCAAAAGATTTCATATTTTTAATATGAATTGAAACCTTAAATCAAACATATATACTATGAAAAAGCGTACTAAAGTACTTATTATGATCATCCTGTTGCCAGTGGTGGCATTTTCCCAGAATAAATTCAACGGACTCGATCTGAATATGGGAAATCTGTACAGGTTATCCGATGCAAAAACCCGTTCAATTAGTCCCGAAAACCTGTCCGGTGAAAAAGGGAAGGCTGGAATGGCAGATCCTGTTGACAAAGACAAACGCAACATCTCGAATGCATCCAATGCCGCACGCGATCTCGGTCAGGGATGGAAAATCAATCCATTTATTATAATAAAGCCGGGCGAGACTTTTAAGATGGCAGAAATTGAAGGCCCTGGTGCGATTCAGCACATCTGGATGACTCCAACAGGAAACTGGCGATACTCAATACTTCGTATTTATTGGGATGATGAAACGGAACCTTCAGTTGAATGTCCGGTTGGTGATTTTTTCGGGATGGGATGGAATAAATATTCTCCACTGGTCTCTACGGCTATATGTGTTAACCCCGGGAGTGCTTTTAATTCCTATTGGGTTATGCCTTTTCGGAAAAAGTGCCGGATAACAATGGAAAACATTGACAATTCTGAATCAATGTCACTGTATTACCAGGTAGATTATACATTGACCGAAGTGCCTTCAGATGCAGGTTATTTTCACGCGCAGTTCAGAAGATCTAATCCTGATGAGACATCCGTTTATACAATTAATGATGGAGTAAAGGGGAAAGGTCAGTATGTAGGCGTTTACCTTGCTGTGGGAGTTAATAATAACGGTTGGTGGGGAGAAGGCGAGATTAAATTCTATATTGACGGTGACAGCAAGTTTCCGACTATATGTGGAACCGGTACTGAAGACTATTTCTGCGGTTCCTATGATTTTGATACAAATAAAAAGAATTCTCAGGGGATTGACGAATCAGCCTATACGGAATTCTGTACTCCATATTCAGGATTACATCAGGTTATCCGTGGTGACGGGCACTACAATGTAATGCAACGTTTTGGCCTTTACAGATGGCATATTATGGATCCGATCCGTTTTGATTCTGATCTTAAAATCACAATTCAGGATCTCGGCTGGCATAAAGGGGGAAGATACCTGCAACAACAATCAGATATTGCTTCAACATGCTTCTGGTATCAGACAGAACCTCATGCTAAATTCCCTAAACTTCCTGATTGGCAGAAACTTGAAGTTAACTAGTGTTTCCAGCTGACGATCTTCCAATCTCTGTGTATTGCTGTTTTTTTAAGTCTATAATCGGGATTCACACATACCGGATGCCCTACAGATAAAAGAGCAGGAAGATCTGAAAAGGAATCTCCATAGTACCATGTGTCTGAGGGGAAACTGTTATTTGTTTTAAGGTACTCCTTCAGCCTGACTGCTTTTTCCTGACCAAAACAAAGATGGCCTACAGGAAATCCTGTCATATATCCGTCTTTAACTTCAAGTTCGGAACATATTATATCATCGAAGTTGAGGTTTCTGGCCATTTCCCGGCAGATTGTATTAAGTGCGGAGGATAATATAACAACTTTGGCATTTTTTGTTTTATGAATTTCTATCTCAGATCTCGCTTCTGTATAAACAGTTGGAAGGAGATCTTCGTTGAAAACCCTGTAACAAAGATCGGTAATGGTTTTTTCAGGGATGCCCCTGACCCAGCTTACCATGCTATCTATAATTTTCAGTTGGTCCTTCAGGTTTAACCGGAATGCTATGGAGAGGAATATTGCATTTAAAAGATCCCGGCGCGACAAGAGACCTTCCTTGTATGCTCCTCTTGCTAATGCTCTTCCACTGATTGAATTTGTCAGTGTCTGATCGAGGTCAAAGAATGCAATATAATTGTAAGTATTATTACTGTCTTTTGAAAAAATGGTTTCCATCAGGATTATATATTATTTTTAATGCCTCTGGCAGAACAGTTACCTCAAATTTGTTGGAAAAGTTCAATTCTCCGTCGACATGAAAAGGCACTTCCACCGGAAACTCAATCTTAATGCCTTTAGTCTGATAATAATTAACCCGTTTGTCCGAAATATGTTTGCCTTCAGGTACCTTAAGCAGAATAGAAAATCGTTCAGAGAGAGAAAGTTTTTTTATCATGCAAACATCTAATAATCCATCATTTGCAATTGCTTTAGGAGTGAGAAAGAATCCACCGGCAAACCTCCTGCCTATTGCAATCGTATTTATGAAGCAATCTGTTTCATGTCTCCCGGCATCAGTGATTACAGTCATTCTTTTTTCTCTGAAGAANNGAAGCCACCTGGGCATCAAATCCCAAACCCATTCCATTGACAAAAATCATTCCATTGCATGATCCTGCATCCATTGCAATTACTGCTCTGTTAAAGAATATGTCCCATTCCCTGTCACCAAAACGGTCAGGGAAGCCAAGGATCTGAATGAAGTCATTTCCGGTACCTGCCGGAATGATTCCTGTAGTTACATCTTTTTTATTTATAAGGGATCTCGACACTTCATTGAATGTACCGTCCCCGCCGACTGCAATTATATATTTAAAACCTTTTTTAAAGTAAAATTCTGATAATTCGCTCGCATGCCCGCTTCGCTCGGTGAATATAATTTCCGCATCAACATTATGTTTCAGGATCATTTCCCTTAGCTTCGGGACAATTGTTTTGCCATATCCGTTTCCGGCTATCGGGTTAACTATAAAAACCCACTCTTTATTTATACTATCCATTTAGACTCTATTAGATGATTCCGGCAGTTCTGTTAAGCATGATCCAATTTAACATTCATTTTTAATATAAGCGGATTCAATGATACTCCTTACTGTTTCTATTATTTCGCAATCCTTCTTACCAAGTAATTCTTCTCTTCTAATGGGTTTATGAATTATGACATCAAGTTTTGAGTCAAAGTTGATATAAAACCTGTTTTTTGGTTTCAAATTATAAAAACCGTTAAGCGTAACAGGCAGAATTTCAACCTCTCTGGTCCTGAACAGATAAATAAATCCCCTGTAAAACTGGTTGATTTTCCCGTTAAGCGTTCTGGTTCCTTCCGGAAAAATAGCAATAGTCTGATATTCAGAATTATGAACCAGCTGTTCAATCATCTTCTTGGTGTTCCTGTACGTAGGTTCTTTGAATGGGATATAATCCGTCATCTTTAATATTTTTCCAAAAACAGGAACTTTAAGCAACCTTTCATGTCCAAACCAGCATATTCCTGAGTAGAATGACATAATGGCGACAATATCAAACAGACTGCTATGATTTGCCAGAAGGATATATCTTTTTTCTTTATTTATGTTTTCTTTCCCGATAATGGTGAATTTTTTCCCCAGAATTAAAAATACCGATTTCGCCCATATTTGTGAAAGGATCCGGATCGGTCCCTTTAAATGTAACAAACCGAAAATGAGGATAATAAATACTACAATTGCGGTATAAATGTACAGAATACCAAATAAAATAATTGAAATTACCGCATATAGTCGTGATCGCATGATAAACTTATATGTATTCCGGGCTGAAAAGTAATGAATTTTTTATTTGATAATAATAAACACTGATATTAACTCTTTTTCCTAATTTTATAAACTAACCTGTTTAATCTCAAAATTAATCATCTTGTTTAAAATCTTCGGGAATGAAAAACAAAAATGGAATATCTCGTCGCAGATTCATTACTAATACTGCACTGGTGGGTATAGGTACGATAGGTTCTGCAAATCTCATCGGGTCCTGTACACCAAAGGGCTCATCTACTCAAAGGATAACCGAACCGGACAAACATGAATACAACTCCTCATATTCCGGGAAATCTCTCGATCGTGTAGCATTCCCGGTCGGAGGCATAGGAGCAGGGATGTTCTGCCTGGAAGGTACCGGGGCAATTTCGCATATGTCAATACATAACCGTCCGGAGGTTTTTAATGAACCATTAATGTTTTCAACCCTGTCAGTAAAAGGATTGAAAAATGGCACTAAAGTTATTGAAGGACAGGTTCCGGACTGGAAAAAATTCGGTCAGCCTGATTCAGCCAATGGATCAGGTGGCGCCAGCTATGGTTTGCCAAGGTTTCAGAATGCAAAATTTACTTCCAGATTTCCTTTTGCTGAAATTGAGTTACATGATGACGATATCCCTGTTGAGATAAAATTAACCGGATGGAGCCCTTTTATCCCTACAGATGCTGATAACTCAAGCCTTCCTGTGGGTGCATTTGAGTATTCATTTAAAAATACCGT
>PMIL01000178.1 GCA_003157075.1 Bacteroidales bacterium
CAGAAGATGCAATTTAGCAATTGGTAACCTTGAAACTCCACAAATGAGAAAGTATTTCTTAGTATTTTATCTCCTAACCATCCTGCCCTTAAGTTATGGCCAGGGCAATAATATACCCTGGAAAGTGTCTTCCATGGAAGAGCAGGGGATGAATTCAATGACATTTATTAATGGTATTAAGCGGCTTAAACAGGATAGCACTAAAATCCATAGTCTTTTGGTTATCAGAAATAATCACATTGTGGCAGATGCATATTTTTATCCCTTCCGGAAAAACTATGTCCACGATTTAGCCTCTGTTACTAAAAGTGTCACCTCATTGTTAATTGGTATTGCAATAGATAAAGGTTTTATTAAAAATGAGGATCAGTTGGTTTATACTTACTTCCCTGAGATTACAGTAAAAAACGATACTCTGAAAACACTAAAAATAAAAGATTTGCTGAATATGTCATCAGGATTAAAATGCAGTTGGAACAATGGAGAAAAAGAATTAAAGCAGATGAATGAAAGTGAAGATTGGGTAAGATTCATGTTCAGCCTTCCCTTTGAAACCATACCAGGGAAGAAATTTTCTTATTGCAGCGGCAATTTTTATTTACTGGCAGAAATTCTTCAAAGAACTACCAAAATGACAAGTCTTGATTTTGCAAAAAAATTCCTTTTTCAATCTCTGGATTTTGGGGATACATTCTGGCTCAAAAATAACCAGGGAGTAAATCACGGATGGGGCGATCTGTATATTTCAGCATATGATATGGCAAAGATCGGATGTTTAATATTAAATGATGGAAAATGGAATGACAAACAGCTTATTTCAAAAGAATGGCTTGAAAAAATTAAACCGCTTTATAAAGTACAGAAAACTGAATCCTATGGCTACGGATGGTGGCTGGATAGTGAAAACCCTGATGAAATACAGGCCGTAGGAAGAGGAGGTCAGAGGTTGTTTATTTTCAAGGAGAGAAATATGGTAATTGCAATGACTGGAGGAGGATTTGAAGCAGGAGATATTGATAATCTTGTACTTGAATCAATTAACTCCTTTGAAAAAGACAAAAACTACAGTACTCAGTTAGAGAACCTGATTAATACTCTGCAATATCCCGATGCAAAAAATACAGCTATCAGTAAAGATAACTTCTCAATTAATAATTTGAATAAAAGTTATCATTTTGAAAGGAATGAACTGAAACTGAATGATATTCGGTTTGAACAAAGAGATAAGCATTATTATTTCATCATTAATTTTTTGGATGGTACTAAAGAAGAACACCTGATTGGTATAGACAATCAATATAATATCTCGAAGGAATGTGTTTTAGGATTGCCATTAGCCATTAAAGGATTCTGGGATAATGACAAATTAATCATCTATTACAATGATTTTTGCAGGATAAATCTTTTTAAGTTCACATTCACTTTTTCTGCCACGGGTGCGGATCTTTATATTCAGGATCAAACCGACCATTGGGAAGCATTATTAAAAGGGAATATTATTAATTAAGACTTGAACCAGTCTCAGGAGATTTCAGTAAAATAAAAGCTATTTGAAATTCTTAATATATCCCATTATCTCCTTAAATGTAGCGCAATAAAAATCCTTCCTGTTTTTATGGATATATTCAAGGAGTTATCGATGCTGGCTTGATCCCACATTAAGTCAGAAGGATGAGATCCCTGAACTTGATTCCTAAAAAGGTAAATTAGAATTAATGCGGCAATAATATTTCCACAGCATAGAGAAGGTTGTATTTGTTTACCAGGGAATAGCCATTACCAGTCCCGCACAATTCTTCATAAGTAATCGAATAACTATCGCAAATGCTGTTGTAATAAAACACTTTATACAATGTATTTGTCCCTGTAAACAAAATAAAATGGTCAGCATACCATTCGGGATGAAGATCAGGATAGATTTTAACACCAACTATAATTGGGTTCCCTCTGATGATAATATTTTTAAGAGTATCTACTGTGCTTTCCCATGAATCAGCTTTCTCCCTTAAATTAAATGGAATTTTAAGAGAATCAAGAACCTTTATAACCTCATCACCATGCAAACCCCGGCCCGGATTTCCTCCTATATAATTTATTTGTTCTTGTGAAAGTTGTTTCCCAAAGTATTGACATATTGTCCATAATACTGCTTCTCCGCAATTACCTTCTCGTATAATGTAACTTTCAGAAGGTGGATCTAAATTCTTTATCCTGAATTCAGAGACAATTGCTGACTGAGTTGTTGTAAAACTTAATTCATTTCCATATGCAGTTCCAAGATTGTTCCCTGCATAAGATTTTACAAAATATGTAGTTCCAGGTTGCAGAGCGGTTAAGTCGCTAATATAACTTCCGGTTCCTGTACCATTACTGGTTTTGCTATCTGTAATCGTCGGATTACCAGTTATATTCCAGCACACACCTTTTGAAACTATAGATGAACCTCCGTCATTAAGCACGTTTCCTCCGGATATAGCAGTGATATTAGAAATATCAGTTATTCTAAAAGTAGTAACTGTTGGCAGCAGAACCTTATCCTTCTTGCAGGCATGCCCTGCAGGAATTAAAAGACAAAATATTATTACACATGATGATTTTGATTTATAGTTCATATGAACTTAAATTTGTATTATCTAAATGACAAGGTGTCAGATCAAATTTACATTTTGTTTAACCCAAATACAATCATAAATTAAACTCCATCTACCTGCAATCTAACCCAGATGAATGCAAAATAAAGAGAGTAACCGAATATCTGTTCCCTGATAATTAATCCTTGATGCAACGGACTGAATAACCATTCTTCTTTAAACTAAAGATTCTGAGAATATCACTGCCGGTACAGCCCATAGTTCGGCACCATGAAGCTGTCGGAAAATTTTCTGTTGCTGACCACCAGAAACCGAAAAAGCCAACGTTTGCAAAGGCTCCATGGTTGTTACGGTAACCACCCGGAAGTGTTGTAAACCCACTTTCGTTAGTTGCTCCGGTATTGGGTTTTTCCCAATGAGTTATTCCAGTTTCTCTTAGTTTTCCTCCGGCAATACTTTCTCCTCCTAAAAAGGTGGTTAATGTTGTCCATTCCGCATCTGAAGGTACATGCCAACCTTTGGGACATAATTTATTTGTACTGACTGTGTACCAATTATACAAAGCTCCGTATTTATTTTTATTAGCAGCTTCATCTCTATTATACCAACTGAGCGCAGGTGTAGTTAATGCACCCCATGCCTGATCCTCTGATACCAAAGATATTAATGTGCCATCATTGAATTTGGTGGTTTTCAGGTTCTCCGCCATCCAGATCTGTTTGCCAATGGTGACAGTTTTATAAACATTGCCGTCAATATCTTTCACGATCTGTGCCTGAATACCTGCTAACCCTGCGCAAACCAAAGTTGCGACTAATAATATTACATTTTTGTGCTTCATTTTTATTCTCCATTTTAGATTTTGAACATAAGTTTTCATAATTCATTGTCTTAAAGTTATGAAAGACAATAACAAAAGTCAAATAAAAATCAATTCGCCAGATTCTTTCCTGATATGAACGATGGAATCTGGCAATGTTGATTTTCAGTGGTATTTGAATACTTAAAACAGAAGTTAACCAGCTTCCTTTGTCAGACAATAACCTTGACAAATCTTTCATGGTTATTGTCTTAAGTTTTATAAATTTGGAATAAACTAAATCTCTATGAGAACTTATCCGTATCATAAAAAGGTCAGCTTTTTTGTGTTAATGCTTATTATATCATCAGCTATTTCTTTTAAAATATCGGCACAGCCCATAGCAGGGACAAAAATGACGCTTTTATGGAGAGATGAATTTAACAAAAAGGGATTTGTTGATCCCTCAAAGTGGAGCAAGATAGAGAGATCAGGTGCCGCCAATAAAGGAAGTTGCTTTGCGTCGATGTCAGATGATCCGAGATGTCTGATCATTAAAAATGGCAAATTATTTCTCAGAGGAATAATAAATGACAATAAAAATGACACAGTCCAATACCTTACCGGCGGACTATCTTCAAAAGGCAAATTTGAATTTAAAAAAGGCAAGGTGGAAATTCGTGCAAAACTTGTGGATGCACAGGGGGCGTGGCCG
This sequence comes from Bacteroidales bacterium, assembly GCA_003157075.1. Classification (GTDB taxonomy): domain Bacteria; phylum Bacteroidota; class Bacteroidia; order Bacteroidales; family VadinHA17; genus LD21. The sequence goes on from PMIL01000178.1 coordinate 4,106, forward strand.
GCCCTCTGGTTGTTAATGTCAGGAAATGAGCAGGACAGATACGCTGAAATCGATATAATTGAACATCTGAATCATGATGATTTTGTATATCATACTGTTCATACTGCTTATACTCTTCGTGACCCTGAAAATGGTAAAAATCCTCCAAAATATACCACATCAAAGATTAAGCCCGGCAAGTTCAATATCTATGGTGCCGAAATAACAGATGACAAAATCATCTTCAGCGTGAATAATAAAGTGGTATTTACATATCCGAAAGTTCAGCCTGAAAAGGAAGGGCAATGGACTTTTGGTCAGAATATGTTTATATACATGAGCCAGCAATTCAGCGCTGAAGGAGCCTGGGCAGGTGCTGTGAAGCCCGATGAACTGCCTGTTCAAATGATCATTGACTGGGTGAGGGTATACAAAGGCGAATAACAGGGAAATTACCTGATTTTTTTTGTGCTATCAGGTCTGGAGTGTGCAATTTTTTCACAGTCAGTTTTAAAATTGAATACAGGTACTTTATGTACTGAATTATTATGGCACTTCTGACAATCAGACTCCCCCGGAAGATATGTTTTGGTCTCGTAATCATGTTTGTGGCATGCTTCACAGGTCACTCCCTCTTCTTTCATATAAGTGGGAGTCAGATATGTTGAGTCAAGATTACCGGCTGAACTATGGCATTTTAAGCAAGCCGGACTTTCCTCGCGATTTCCTGTAATATGAGCTTTTTTAGCATAAATCCTGGCCCTTCCTGACCCCAGCTCTTTGAATGCATTTGAATGAGCGCTGGTTTTCCAGATGTTAAACTGGAAGCCCATCTTTTCATTATTATGGCATTCGGAAGCACATTTCTTAGCACCTACATACTGATATCTGGGACCATCGGGAGATGAATCAGGCTCACCTTCAGATCGTTGAGTCAAGGGTGATTTCGGAATTGAGATCATCTGAAAAGAAATACCTGAAATAAGCAGGATCATTAGGATAAACCCTGTCTTAATGCCTAGAGTAATAATTTTTTTATTGGTCATCGTATTTTTCATCTTGGAGAAATTAAGAAAACCCGGACAGTATTGGCCCGGGTTTTCTGTAGCTCTGATCAGAGTTTATTTGATCTCATGGATTTTTACATTTCTGAACCATACAGGATATCCGTGATCCTGAAGTCCTATAAAGCCTTCTTTTGAAATTCCTTCTGTGAATCCGGGGAATGTTTTGAATTTACTGTTGGCAATTAGTGCATCCCAGGCAGGGGTCCATAATTCATACTCAACAACTTTTACTCCGTTCTGAACATGGGTAACTTTACCATTTTTAACAGAAATAACAATAGTATTCCATTGACCTGCAGGATGAACTGTTTTAGGATCTGCTGCAATCATGTCATACAATGAACCTGCCAGATGACTTGGTACTTTATTGTCAGTTGCATCAACATTATCAAGAATCTGAACTTCGGGAGCTGCATAGTATATTGGTTGGTCCGGAACTTCTCTAACATCATAAAAGATTCCCGAGTTAGCCATTTTACTTGCTTTCCAGTCAACAGACAGTTCAAAGTTTTTGAATTTTTTTTCTCCGAATAATATATCTCCGTTGGATGGTTCTCCTGGTTTTTTACCTTCAGCAGTAAAAACTTTCATAGTTCCATCTTCAATGATCCAGTTCTTAGGCATTGCAGTTCCATTGCATTGTCTCCAGCCTTTAAAATCCTTGCCGTTGAATAATAAAACCCAGCCATCTTTCTTCTCTTTTTCTGTGAGGTTATTTGTCTGGCCAAAGGAAGGAAGCATGATCAGCATTGCTGCTGCAAATGATAATGATAAAATAATGTTTCGTTTCATAATATGATTAATTAAAATTAATTGCTGATGCAAATTAGTCAAAAAAAAATCAATTTAGGTGAGAGTTGCTTTAAAATGAAATCCATTAACCGTAAAGATCGCAAAGTCGCGATAGCTATCAGGAATACGCATAGGGCGCAAAGAGCTGAAAAATAAAAGTTTTGCCTTTGTGTGCTTTGCGTTCTTTCCCACCGAGGCAGGTAGGACGAGATCCTTCGCTATGGTCAGGCATGGTTAGAAAGCGGCATTGGAAGTCGAGAACGGGAGATACCTCACTACGTTCGGGATTGACAGCTCATATATGGACATAAAATGGGGCAGAAGTGGCGATTCGTAGATGAATTGCTGACAAATTTGACAAATCTTTATGCGAATCGCCACTTCCGCCCCCTTGTAACCACCTGATTGCCTTGTCATCCTGAGCGTAGCGAAGGATCTCCAAGTCCGTAATCGGTGTCAATAAAAGGAGAAGCCACGTTCAGCTACAAGCGCCGGAGGCGTTTCATCAATGATAGTTCGAATAAATTCAATTGACAATGAACCCCGGAGGTGTTCCATCATTCGGATTGGGACCTTGATGGAACCACTCCGTGGTTCATATTTGGCATCCAAATCCCTATACTAGTATTAGTGAAACCGCTCCGCGGTTAATTAAATTCCGAAAGATTCTGTCTTCTAAAATTTTAAAAATAAAATGTATATACTAAAATATCAATACGTTACATTAGATGACTAGAAAAATAGTCATTTTTATTGAAAAATATTTGCATGACTATATAAATAGTCATATCTTTGTAGTGAAGGATTGACAAAATAAGGTTATAAAGGTTGCAGAGGTTGTAGAGGTTGTAATTAAATGGATAAATGCTATAAACCGCAAGACCTCACCACCGCAAGACTATAAGACTTTAAAACTAAAACAATGCAACTAACGAAGGCAGAAGAACAGGTAATGCAGATATTATGGGATCTGAAAGAGGGTTGGGTAAAAGATATCCGTGACAATTTCAGCGAACCAAAACCGGCACGAAATACAGTTTCAACTGTAGTGAGAGTTCTGGAAAAGAAAGGGTATGTAGGACATAAGGCATATTCCAATGTTCATCTCTACTATCCGCTCATATCCAAAAGCGATTATTCTAAAAGCCAGTTATTTGGATTAATGGAAGGATATTTTAACAACTCATTTCCGGCAATGGCCTCATTCTTCGCCCGGGAAAAGGATCTTACCTTAGTGGAACTCGATGAACTGCTTGAGGATACCAGAAAGGAATTGTCAAAATCTGAGGAGCGAAAAAGTAAAATTCAACAACACGGGCATAAAAAACAGAAGTAATGGAAACATTCGCATTGTACTTGATCAAATCGGTGGCCTGGCTTACAGGTTTTGCACTTGTATTCATTCTCTTTCTTAGAAATGAAAGGTTTTTCGTTTTAAACAGAGTATATCTGATAGCCGGCATTCTGACTTCCCTCTTTTTCCCGTTTATTTCAATTCATTACACTGTTGTCTTATCGGTTGTAAAAAGCATGCAGGTCGAGAGTGCAGTTGTAAGTGACATTCAAAACGCAGGGACGGGTATTTTTTCAAATTTCAGATTATTTCTGTTGGTTTTGTATGTGATGGGAATCCTTTTTGTGCTGTATCAGATAATAAGGCAGGGAAGGAGAGTTCTTTCAGCTATAAATAAATCAGAAGTAATTACTCTTCATCCCGTAAAACTTATCAGAACACCTGAATATACCACAGCATTTTCATTTTTCTCCTATGTGTTTGTCAATCCTTCAATTACAGATATCGAAACTGCGGAGATTATGAATCATGAAATGGTACACATCAGGCAGAAGCACTGGCTTGACCTTGTGCTGGTTGAATTGCTTTGTATAATCCAATGGTTTAATCCTCTGGCATGGATATATGTCCGGTTCATGAGGCAGAACCATGAATATCTTGCCGATGAGGTGGCGCTGCAGCGAACATCAGATCCGGCAATTTACAGAGCGGCTTTACTGAACCAGATTGTCGGCGCTCCTGTTGTCAATCTGGCTAATTCCTTCAATTATTCACTTAACAAAAAAAGATTTAACATGATGAAAAATATAATCAGATCACCTTACAGGAAAATGAAGATCCTTCTTATACTTCCTGTTTTTGCAATTGTGCTTTGGGCATTTGCAAAACCCGACTACAAATACAAAAATACGGAGCAATATCCGGTCAGCAGCATGGCATCTGTTTCTGTCCAGCAACACGAGGTCAAAGGAAAGGTAGTGGAGAAAGATGGCAGTGCTCTTCCTGGAGCTTCGGTTGTTGTCCTGAATACCAATCAGGGCATTTCAACTGATGACAAAGGCTTTTTTAAACTCGATATTCCGGAAAACGGAACAATTGTAGTTAGTTTTGTGGGGTACAAATCAAAAGTTTTAAAACCTGTCTTCACCTCAGAGATGGTAATAACAATGGTGAGAGATACCTTAAAATACCTGAAGGCAAATATCAGTACGCCACCACCACCGCCACCTCCTCCGGTGAATGAGATTAAGGAAAATTCCGGTGCAGCTCCTCAACCCTCTCCACTTCCCCTGATCAATGAGGTTGAGGAAATTTCCAGCATAACGCCGCCACCGCCACCACCTCCCCCTGCTGAATCAGGCGTCAGTATTGCGGGGGATAAACAGCCCAAATCAGCTATAGATAAGGAGGTAATGGTTATCGTTGAAGCATTACCCGAATTCATAGGAGGCACTGATGCAATGACAGCCTGGATAAATTCAAATCTGAAATATCCTGCCGATGCGGTAAAAAGCAAAATCACAGGAAAAGTTCTGGTAAACTTTACAGTTACCGCCAAAGGGAAAATAGAAAATGTAGTTGTAATAAAATCAATAAGTCCGGTTCTCGATGCTGAAGCCAAACGGGTTATAAGCTCCATGCCTGACTGGAAACCAGGAATGCAGGCCGGGAAAAATGTCCCAGTACAGCTGCAGGTGCCGGTGGAATTTAAACTGAACTAAATACGGGAAGCGGCGTGCGGTAAGAGGTACGGGGTGACGTCGCCGCAAACCTCGTACCGCAAACCGCGAACCGTTAATTATCATTATCTGCTGCCATAAAGAATGCAGCATGTACCGGGGCAGGGCATGGAGAGTCTGATCCTTTTATAGCCTTCCAGAGAATTTCATTGAATTCGTAATCGTTTGCCAGATCTTCTTTTGTAAAATCAAATTTCTCGCTTTTTTTCTGCCAGATATTCTCTGCAATATTCTTTGCATTCAAATCAACTTTGCAGGGTTTAACAGAAAAAGCAGGATGATCAGGTGTGTTATTCATGCACCTCCATAAAGGTACTGCAGGGGCATCATACTGTGTCATTGGAGGAAGACCGAGAATAAGTTCCATTGTCCTGAGAAGGGAGGCTGTAGTATACGCAGTATGATCAACAAATCCCTTTTTAACGTAACCTCCTGCAATATATGCAGGGCTCCTGTGTGCATCCACATGATCAGGCCCGTTTTGAGCATCGTCTTCAACTATTATTACCAGGCTGTTTTTCCATATGCTGCTGTGACTGAGATAATCAACAAACAGACCGACAGCAAGGTCATTATCAGCTGCATGAGCAAAAGGAGTAGGCCTGTTCAGACTCAGTCCTTCAGTATGATCATTTGGGAAGCGGATTGAACTAAAACCTGGTACAGCATTGACTGCCAGAAGTGAATCAAAATCATTTTTCCATTGCCTGAAACGGACTGTATCCCTGATTGACAAGTCCCAACTTGAGAACTTCGCACAAAAATGTCCTTTCAGCACCGGAATGTTAGGTTTTGTGCCATCCATAAATTCTGCATATGAGCGGTAGCTGACTCCATGCCTCTGACAATCGTCCCAAATGAATCCGTCCTTATTATTTGCAATTGCCATACCCCCCTCTCCCGGATATTCACCACCTCGTCCGCCGTAGCTTGTAGGCCAGTTCTTTTCCAGAAAATCGGTTGCATATGCGCCCATTGTCCAGTTATGGCCATCAGCACTTACTTCGCCGTTTACATAAAAGTTATCAAGCAGAACAAACTCACGCGCAATAGCATGTTGATTAGGGGTGATATTGTCGCCAAAAAGAACAAGATTGCGATCACCATTGCCTTCAGGAATATCTCCCAGCACCTGATCATAAGTACGATTTTCCTTAATAATATAAAAAATATGCTTAATTGGTGAACTTTCACCAACTTTTGTTGGAATCGGATTGCCTTTTATTCCTTCGGAAATCAATTCTGTCTTTTTATTATAGGGAGTGTTGTTGTATACAGCTTTGGAATAAAGAGCGAGCTGAGCTGCATCTGGAACATTCATAACAGAGAGTGTCCCCCTGAAGAGTCCGCCAATGTACTGTTCCTTAATTTTATGTTCTATTCCTCCAGACTGGTAAACCACCTCGTCTCCATTACGTGCCGGATTCGGACCATATGGATTTGCGTGTGAGGACAAACCTTTACCATTACTTACCAGTATTTTGTTATTCGCTACCCTCACGCAGGTAGGATACCACCCTGTCGGAATAAATCCTTTGTTTTTGGACAATCCCGGGACGCTTACATCGAAAACAGCAAGGCAGTTATTATCTGCATTGGCAATGTACAAGGTCTTCTCATCACTGCTGAGGGTCACACTGTTTGTGGTAGATCCAGAAGGTGATCCGGCATAAAGAGCTGTATTGAGTATCTCTGCCACCTTCATAAGTTTCGTATCAATTACTGAGACTGAATTATCATTTGCGTTAGCAACAAACAGGAATTTTCCACTCTTTGTAATACATAAATCATTTGGATTATCTCCGACAGAAACCGATCCGGTAATTTTCTGAAGATCTGTATTAAAGATTATTATTTTATCACAACCCCAGCATGAGATATAGAGTAATTTATGATCAGGTGAAAGAAGACATGTATATCCTTCTCCGCCAAGAGGATATGTGGATATTACTTTTTTGATTTTTGTATCCAGGACGTAAAGGGAATTATTTCCCTGGGTTAAGGCGTACAACCTGTTTTTCGGATCATCCAGTGCAATACCCGTAACTGAGATTCTTTCAGGCCATGCTTTGCCTATGATAATAGAATCATTAACCGACAGTCGGTTATTACTTATCAGATAACGTATAATTTTATTGTCATTTCCGCCTGAGGCGTACAAATACTTACCATCATCTGAGAATGTCAGTCCAAGCCACGATTTTCCTATAATTATTGAATCCAGAACAGCATCTTTTTCGAGATCTATCAGCTGGATTGTCTGATCACTTTCCCCATTATTTGTTACAGCAGCCAGTTTCCCGGAAGGCGATACCGCTATATTCAACGGCAGATCACCAAGCGGTAATTGTTTCCCTGCAGGAGTTAATCTCCAGCCATTGGGTAGAGAGACAGGGTGAGAGTCAAAATCATTTGCTTTCTGGGCCGGAAGATCCGCTGAAAATCCAATAAAGATGATCAGGAACTGAATCAAAGTCCATTTTAAAGATCTATTCATTTTCATATTCTGGTAATTTAAATTTTCATGGTCGCCACCCTGTCTGCTGTTTAATATTTCGCAAGTATTGTAATATTGTATATAAACCAGTTGAGCTGTGATTTTTTTTCAATTACCCCCTTCCCAACCTTCCCCCACGGGGGGGACCGACCGTTAAGAAATCAGCCCTTTGGCTGATTTTAGCGAGGGGCCAGCATGAGCGATGGCCCTCGCGGCAGTCTGGCTCCTTCGCTAAAATTGCCTGCCAGGCAATTTTTTTACGCTCGGCCCCCTTGGGGGAAAATGAAAGGGGGTAAAAATTTATCAAAAGACTATTATATTTATTGTCATAATTTTGACGAATTACACAGTTTTTAAGCAGGAGGCTGATTATTTTTCAGCTGCTCTTTTTTTCAGTTCTTCAGGGTTAAGTACGATCAGATGACCAATCTGCTTTCCATTCCGGTAACTTACCACCCTTAACATAATGTTTCCTGCTGGAAGTTCAACCGGTTTGACATATTTGATGGAATAGATACCTGGCATCGAGCCATCGATAGAATAATAAATATCCAGGCCGGGCGCTTCTGAATCCATATCCACGGTCATCTTTCCATTTGTTACTTTAACTTTTATAATTGGGTCATAAATGGCAGGGGAAAAATTAATGCCTTCAATTTCAGAACGTTGAAATTGCGTTTCAACCCGCTGTATAAAATTGTTCCAGTTTTTTGATTCCTTAGGTGACCAGAAATCCTCTGATAATGCCCACCCTCGTGGCCAGGTCATATATTCGGCATGATGCAGGCTTTCTACCAGTTCGGTCCAGAGATTTCCCTGGCCTCCCAGAACAAACTTTGAATCAACTCCGTCAGGAACAGGCTCATAGCTATAGCATTTGGTTAACCGCAGTTCTGAATAGATCTCCGGCTCAATGGTNNCCGCCTTTAATTCCGCGCCAGCTCATCACTGTTGCGTCAGGAGCAATACCACCTTCAAGAATCTCATCCCAGCCTATCATTTTTTTGCCCTTTGATTTCAAAATGCTTTCAACGCGTTTCATGAAGTATGCCTGTAATTCCTCAGGTTTAGTCATATTCATCTTTTTCATGAGAGCCTGACAACCGGCATCTTTTGTCCAGAAACCTTTATAACATTCATCTCCACCCACATGAATATACGGACTTGGAAACAGTGTTGCCATTTCGGTAAAGACCTTATCGAGGAATTGGTAAACTTTTTCATCAGAAGGATTAAGAGTATTATCGATAAACATTTTAAAAGTGCCATCTTTAAACCATTCTGAAAATGATGAACCGGGATTTACTTTAGTCTTAGGATCTTTACCGCAGCTTAATTCCGGATATGATGCTATAGCAGCCATACTATGGCCCGGGACATCAACTTCAGGAACAATTGTTACATTTCTGTCCTGAGCATACTGAACTATCTCCTTTATATCGGCCTGTGTATAAAAACCTCCAGCGGTAGCTGCTTCTCCTGCTTTTGGTTCTGCGCGTTTGCCCCAAATACCGTAACGAGGTACACGCCAGGCACCGACCTCGGTTAATTTGGGCAGAGATTTGATCTCAATCCTCCAGCCATTATCGTCAGTAAGATGCCAGTGAAAAGTATTGTATTTATATGCAGAAAGCTGATCAATATAACGCTTAACTTCTTCTTTTGTAAAATAATTACGGCTTACGTCAAGCATTAATCCTCTCCAGCCAAAACGTGGATAATCGGTGATTTTAACTGCCGGAACCGACCATTCCATTTTTACCGGGGTTTTGCTCTCAATTTCTTTTGGCAAAAGTTGCAGCAAGGTTTGCATACCATAAAAAAGTCCTGCAGGTTGATTTGCAGTTATAACAACGCCACTGGCAGAAGAAACAAGAATATAGCCTTCGTTGCCTATTTTAGAATCAGGAGCTTTGTTCAGATTGAATTGTATGGACCCTGTTTTCTGCTGACCTGGACTTATTGAAAATCCTGTTGAACGATTCAGTTTCTGTGAAAGCATTTCTGCGACTTTTCCGCCTTCAGGAGCATCAAAACCGACAGTTGAAGTCCCGGTAAGTATAAAGGCTCCATCAGTTTGCTGTATATCAACAGGTTGCGGAATAATCTGAATTGCTGGTTTTTGTCCATAAACCGTTGCAAAAGAGAGTAATAGTAAAAGTAAAATCAGTTTTTTCATAAGTAATAAGATTAAAGTATCCGGATAAATTGATTTATATGTTATTAAGAATCAGTAATCATTCATATACCCTCATTGATTTTCAAGCGTTTTTGAAAATTGTGTTTATCATTATCAATAGTCATATATGTAATTAAGAATTATCAAATTTATAACCCGAAGTTTTCAGGACTTTGAGTACTGCCTTTTTGATCCTGATCACGACTTTTCCCGAGATATCCAATGGTTCACCATCAATATGAAACCTTGTTTCAGCAGTCTCAATAATTATCTCCTTGCCGGTTTGTATGTGTCTGACATATTTGGATTTATTTATTCTTTTTGTGAAAAGCCTGATAATAAAGAGTGAGCCAAGAATTTTTGGAAAGGGTTTGATCAGAACAATATCTATTAATCCGTCATTCGGACGGGCTTCAGGTGCTATAAAAGCATTATTCCCGAATTGTCTTGTATTAGCAATGGTAAGAACAAAAAGTTTTTCAGAAACAATTTCTTCTCCGTCACATTTAATTTTTACATGGAAGGGGCGAAGCGCCAGAAAGGTCTTAAAGGTTAACCATACATAGGGAAGAAATCCCC
>PMIL01000176.1 GCA_003157075.1 Bacteroidales bacterium
TAAATTTAAGAATAATACAATAATCAAGTCACCCTATCATGAGCTGTTCAACAAAAAATTGTAATCAGCAAGACATCAGTTTAACTCTGGGAGATCCCTAGCTCATCCACCAAACCTCCTTAAGTTAGTGTAAATGAGACAGGTGGATTCGCTCGGGATGACAATGAATTTAAGGGAGAAAAGGGGGAAGGAAGCAGCGGCGATTCAACCGAAAATTGATTTTCTGATAAAATGAGTAATGAATCGCCGTTGCTTCCTTCCCCCAATACACCTCCAAAACCTGTCATCCCGAGCGAATCCACCCTCCGTTATTTTTGTAAGCTATAGGTCTAAGGTGGATGAGTGAGGGATCTATACGGTTAAAAAGATGTATACATAGATTAGTTTAGGGGGGCAGTGGGGTAATATCATGCAAGGATAACCCTTTGCGGTTAATGGTTTTTGCATTCAGCTTCTTAATATTTCAATCAATTCAAGAATAGCTTCTGTATCGATTGCATTTTTTACGGGAGAAAGTCCAAAAAGCGGCCTCACTTTATTAAGATCATCACTTGTTATAAGATCCTTTCCTATAATAATATTATAAATCAGGGCCGATTTAAGTGTATTGGATTTCACCCTGAAAGTATACCGGCTGTTTCGTGCAGGGAAAATATGTACAAATCTCCTGCGATTATCATGAAACTTCAAAGTCCACTGAGAATCGTCAGATAATCTGATAATCCTGAAGCAATCGACTCTTGTGCCGGCCCACACTGAGAAGCTTTCATATCCTGAAATATCCTTTTTTTTTAAAAATTCTGCCGCTTCCTTGCAAATACTCCTGATTGACAAAAGTCCTGTATAGATATCCATCACTGATCCTCCAAGATGCCGGATTGTTTTGCTAAGAGACTGATCATCTGAATTATAATTATCAATATTAAGATTTATGAATTCTTTTATGAATCCAAGATGGTGCTTTATCGGATTAAACAAATATGGCTCAGGTATTTGATAATCAGCGTTCATACTGCAAAGATACATTAAAGGAAATAATAGCCTCAAAGGTTTGTCGCAATTGGATGCCGGAATTTTCAAATTCAATTACTTTTATAATAATAAAATTTGTATTTTTCATCTGATTTTGTTCAGCCTAATTTATCAACCTATATTTAAAATCAAATATTATGAAAAAGCTTAAAACCGGAATTTTGCTTTTATTAGTGACGACTCTGATTATTTCATGCGGAAAAACTAATAACAATGATCCTCTGTCCTTGTTTTCGGAAATCACAAAGAACCAGTCTCCCAATACTCTTTCCAAAAGGGAGATGAAAAATGGCTGGCAGTTGCTTTTCGATGGAAAGACAACCACAGGCTGGCATGGATATAATATGAAAATATTTCCTGATTGCTGGAAAATTGAGGATGAATCATTTACCATGAATAGTACAGGAGGACATGAAGATCAGGATATTATTACAAATCGGAAATATCGTGATTTTGTACTTAGTCTTGAGTATAAACTGACAAAAGGAGCCAACAGTGGTGTTATTTTCCAGATCGCTGAAGATACGATCTATAAGTTTCCGTATGAAACAGGTCCTGAATTCCAGGTAATTGATCATGAGAACTGGCCTGATAAACTGGAAGACTGGCAGATAAACGGTGCAAATTATGCAATGTATCCACCTATTGCAAAACCATACAAACCGGTTGGTGAATGGAATCAACTGCTCCTTTTTGTAAAAGGCAATGATGTTACACAAATACTCAACGGTGTAGTTGTGGTAAAATATGTAAAGAATACTGATGAGTGGAAAAAGTTGCGGAACAGTGGTAAATGGTCAGCCTTTCCTGATTGGGGAAAATTCGATGAAGGATATATTTCACTTCAGAACCATGGAACAAAAGTATGGTACAGGAATATTAAGCTGAAAGAGATCTAACCCAGTCTTAAAAAACTAAAAAATGTCAAATTCAGATAAAACCAGAAGAGGGTTTTTAAAAAAAGCCGGACTTGTCTCTGCAGGAATGACAATCATTCCATCAAAAGTTATGAGCGGTTTTGGGCATAAAGCCCCTAGTGATAAACTTAATATTGCAGGTGTTGGTATTGGAGGAAAAGGTCATGTTAACCTGAAAGGAATGTCAACTGAAAATATTGTTGCACTCTGTGATGTGGACTGGAAGTATTCCGATCTTTGTTTTAAGGATTTCCCGGGAGCAAAGAAGTATTGGGACTGGCGCAGGCTGTTCGATGAAATGTCAGGTTCGATTGACGGGGTGATGGTTGCTACAGCCGACCATACCCATGCGCTTATCGCCGCTCATGCACTGACACTTGGGAAACATGTTTATTGCCAGAAACCGCTTACTCATTCAGTGTATGAATCGAGGTTGCTTACAAAGCTTGCGGCAAAGTATAAGGTTGCCACCCAGATGGGTAACCAGGGTAATTCGAGTGATGGTGTCCGTCAACTCTGCGAATGGATTTGGAATAATGAAATTGGTGACATCAGGGAGGTTCATGCCTGGACAGATAGACCTATATGGCCGCAGGGTGTATCGCGTCCAACCAATGTGATGACGGCACCTAAAACACTCAATTGGGACTTGTTTATAGGGCCAGCTCCGACGCGTCCCTACAATGAGGTTTATACTCCATGGAACTGGAGAGGTTGGTGGGATTTTGGTACCGGAGCCTTTGGTGATATGGCTTGTCATGTTATGGATCCTATATACCGGACACTGAAGTTAGGCTATCCCGATAAAGTACGTGGCAGTTCAACGAGAATAAATACAGAGTCAGCCCCTCAGGCAGAGACTGTGGAATTTTCATTTCCAGCCAGGGAGAATCTGTCTAAACTAGCCTTGCCTCCAGTGAAAGTACACTGGTATGATGGAGGCTTGCTTCCCAACCTCTCAGATCTGCTTCCGGAAGGAGAGAATTTAATGGCTGACGGATTAGGCGGGTGCCTGTTTATAGGTTCAAAGGATACTCTTATGTGTGGCTGTGGTGGTTATAATCCGCGTTTGCTTTCAGGCCGGAAACCTGATGTAAAGCCTTACCTGAGAAGGATCCCTGGAGGATCAGTGTTTTATCCTGATGGTCCGCACGAGCAGGATTGGATTAGAGCAGCCAAAGAATCACCCGATAGCAGAATACAGGGCACTTCAAATTTTGCCTATTCCGGACCTTTCAACGAAATGGTGATGCTCGGTGTTCTCGCAATCCGTCTTCAGGGTCTGAATAAAGCCCTGGCATGGGATGGAGAGAACATGAAATTCACTAATATTTCTGCCACAGAGGAGCTAAAAATAGTGAAAAGCGATGATTTTAAAGTTGTTAGCGGTCATCCTACGTTTGATAAAAAATATGAAACGTTCAATGCCCTGGAGAGCGCAAACGGATACATCAGACATAACTACAGGGAAGGCTGGAAATTACCGGAAATGCCTGTGTAACAGTAAATAATATCTAAAATGGATCGAAGAAAATTTATTCAGAATACCTCATTATCGCTATTAGGTCTGGCATTATCTCAGAAGGGAACTTCAAAATCACTGATAAAAGGGAATATCAGGAAAAAGATAACCGTTGGAGCCCATGTTTGGGTTTATGCAAGCACACAACCGGGTTTTGATGTTTCTCCAATACTCAGTCAGATTTTTTCTGATGTAGCCTATGCGGGCTTCGATGGGGTTGAAACAATGGAACATCCGTTGCGAAGCAGTGTTTATACCAAACAGATTAAAGAACTGATTGATCAGTATAAGATTAAACTGATAGGGAGCTCATATGGTGCGGATATGTGGAATAAGGATAAAAGCAACCAGATCTATGAGGATGTTGATCTGATATTCGGTAATATGGCTTCGGTAGGAGCAAGAACTTTCGGCATATCAGTTGGTGAACCTGCCGGCAGGAAAAAGACTGAGAATGAATTTGATACTCAGACTGCACTTTTAAAAAGAATTATTTCACTTGGAGAGAAGAGAGGCATTGTCCCGAATTTACATAATCATACCGCTGAAGTCGAAAATAAAATGTATGATTTGAGAGGGACGCTTAAAAGAATTCCGGATATTAAACTTGGCCCTGATCTCAACTGGCTTTTGAGAGCTGGTATTGATCCGATCAGCTTCCTGAAAGAATTCAGAAAACAGATTGTATTCATGCATTTGCGTGACCAGCTGAGCAATGGTAAATGGCCTGAGTCGATGGGAGAAGGCAATGTTAACTTTAAAGAAATCGCAGCTATAATTAACGAGATCAGTTTTGAAGGTGATGCCATTATTGAGTTAGCCCATGAAAATGGGTTCGTCAGAACCAGACCTCTCAAAGAAAGCCTGAAAATGAGCAGGGAGTATATGAGGAAGACCATGGGGATTTAATTTAAAGGCAAAAGCATTCATTTTTCACCTAGTTATATCCCCCTTTCAAATCCCGCTTAAGCGGGAGGTTTTACCTCCTTCCCCCGTGGGGGAAGTCCCGATAGCTATCGGGAGGGAAGGGGGTAAAATCATAGAAAATAAAACTTATAAGTTAGACTTAAGCACATGAAGAAAAGCTCTCTTTATCTGTATTTTATCTGCCTGATAGCAACAATGGGCGGATTGATGTTTGGTTTTGATATTGCAATTATATCGGGAGCAGTTCCCTTTATCCAGCCATATTTTGGTTGGAATGAGCTGCAATTGGGATGGGGTGTAAGTTCTCTGCTGGTTGGCGCTATTATCGGAGCGTTTGGTTCAGGAATCCTGTCTGATATATTTGGCCGGAAAAAAGTTCTTATTTTTGTAGCACTCTTCTTTGCCGTTTCCTGCTCATTCACTGCCCTGGCATCCTCCTCGTTTATTTTTATCTNNATGTTCATATACAATAAATTACGGGTTGCATAATATCGATAATAACTGGCGCTGGATGTTTGCAACAGGAATAATACCTTCAGTCCTGTTTTTTGTGGGATTGTTTTTCATCCCGGAGAGTCCACGGTGGCTGTATAAGGCCGGCAGGCAAATTGATTCATTGAAAGTGCTCAAAAGGATTGGCGGTGAATCTCTTGCAAAAGTTGAGATCCAGCAGATTGCCGAGTCGCTTCAAGGAAATTCCGGGGCCGTTTCTGCCGGTGAGCTGTTTAAACCTTCTGTGCGAAAAGTAATGATAATAGGGTTTTTCCTTGCTGTGTTTGTTCAGATAAGCGGTATTAATACTGTAATTGATTATGCGCCAAAAATTCTGCTTGCTGCGGGAGTCGAGATTAATAATGCATTACTGCAAACCTCACTTGTAGGATTCATCAACTTTATATTCACCTTCGTTGCCATACTGTTTATTGACAAGCTGGGAAGAAGATCACTTTATCTCATAGGTTCAATGGGTATGGTTATTACGCTTATTATGCTGGCCATATCATTTTATTTGAAGATGGAAGGAATATTTACCCTAATCTGCATCCTTATGTTCATCGCATTCTTCGCCTCCTGTATCGGCCCGGTATTCTGGACTCTTCTTTCCGAGATATTTCCAAACAAAATCCGGGGGAAAGCACTTGCGTTTGCATCTTTTACCCAATGGATATTTAACTTTCTGGTTGTGCTCCTTTTTCCTCATTTTCTTGCTTCGCTGGGCGGTGCAAGGACCTTTTTATTCCTTGCAGTAATGTCATTCCTCCAATGGCTGTTTACGTATCTGTACGTGCCTGAAACCAAAGGAAAATCGCTGGAAGAGATAGAACAGATCTGGAAAAAGTAACTTATCTTGACCTCATATTGAAAATCGATCTTATATAATTAATTGGTTTAAAATTCAAATTATGCATACATCATCAAGAGAAAACTTCCTGAAAACAATCAATCATAAACAACCGGATAAAGTTGTGGTAGATTTTGGTTCAACTGCGGTGACTGGTATCCATGTACTTATTGTTGAAAAACTACGCAACTACTACGGTCTGGAGAAAAAACCTGTTAAGGTTGTCGAGCCTTACCAGATGCTGGGTGAGATAGAACCTGATTTGATTCAGGCGATGGACATAGATGTCATTGGATTGTTCTCGGCAAAGAATATGTTCGGTGTCCCCAATGAGAACTGGAAAGTACATAAGACCTTATGGGGACAGGAGGTCCTTTTCCCCGGCAGCTTCAATTATACATACAACAGCAACGGTGATATCCTGATGTATCCTGAAGGAGACACCTCAGTTCCCCCGAGCGGCATGATGCCTAAGACAGGTTATTTCTTTGATGCTCTGGACAGGCAGAAGCCTATAGACGATTCAAATCTGAAAGTGGAGGATAACCTTGAGGAATTTAGTCACGTCACTGAGGAGGAACTCTCATACTGGAAAGATCAGGTCGGAGCACTGGAAAACAACACTAAAGCAGTGGTTGCATCACTCGGAGGCACAGCACTTGGAGACATTGCCCTTGTTCCTGCGATAAATTTAAAAAATCCAAAAGGGATACGTGGTGTCGAGGAGTGGTATATATCAACTCTTATCAGAGAGGACTTTATTAAGGAAATATATGACAGGCAGACAGATATTGCCATAGAAAATCTTAAGTTATTACATTCTGTCATAGGCAATAAAATTGATGTTGTATTTACCTGTGGAACAGATTTTGGCACTCAGAATTCAACATTCTGCTCTATGGAGACTTACGACAGGGTTTGGTTGCCATATTATAAAAAAGTTAACGACTGGATCCATCAGAATACAACCTGGAAAACATTTAAACATTCTTGTGGAGCTGTTGAGCCTTTAATGAGTCATTTTATCGAATCAGGTTTTGATATAATAAATCCGGTTCAAATTAATGCCTCCGGAATGGATCCCAGGAAACTTAAGGAAAAATACGGAGATAAACTTGTTTTCTGGGGCGGGGGTGTTGATACCCAGGGCGCATTCGCCTTTGGAACACCGGCACAGGTTAAAGAACAGGTCAAGACGCAGTGCGGAATACTCAACAAGAACGGGGGCTTTGTTTTTAACACAATTCATAATATCCAGGCCAATGTTCCTTTTGAAAACGTTGTTGCTATGCTGGATGCGTTAAAGGAATTGTGATTTTATCGCCCCCCAACCCCCCTAAAGGGGGGATTATGCGCTCTATTCTAGTGATATTGACCTGATTAGTAGCGAATTAGTCCCCCTTTAGGGGGAAATGGGGTATAACCATGAAGCGGAATTCTGATTCATTAATTATTAAAATTGTTTTAATGAAAAATCATAAATATAACTGGAATTACCTGGTAAGCATCTGCCTGATATCCGCAATGGGAGGACTTCTCTTCGGATATGACTTTGTGGTGATAGGCGGTGCTAAACCCTTCTATGAGCCTTTTTTCGGTATAACAGGTCATGCCTTTTTACAGGGATGGGCAATGAGTTGTGCCCTCGCAGGATGTCTTGCAGGTTCAGTAATTTCAGGATGGCTAAGTGACAGCCTTGGAAGGAAGAAATTATTGCTTTTCTCAGCAGGATTATTTGTGGCGGCTTCTTTTGGCACGGGAGCTGCCGGTTCATTCAATTTCTTTGTAATATTCAGGATCCTTGGCGGAGTGGGAATAGGTCTGGCCTCAAATCTTTCTCCCATGTATATTGCTGAAATTACTCCTGCAGAAGTCAGAGGTCGTTTTGTCTCAATAAACCAACTTACAATAGTAATAGGGATACTCACAGCTCAGCTTATTAACTGGAGAATTGCAAGGCCTGTTCCTGCTGATGCAACAACTGCCGATATTATAACATCATGGAACGGTCAGATGGGTTGGAGATGGATGTTTTATGCCTGTTCAGTTCCAGCCTGTCTGTTTTTTATTCTAATGTGGTTTGTCCCGGAGAGTCCGAGATGGCTTGCAAAAAGATCAGCCAGCTATCCAAAAGCCAGGAAGATACTCGCAAAAATCGGTGGGGAGGCTTATTCAGTATCCGAATTCGCTTCAATTGAAAAAACGATTAATGAAAATAATGATACTCCTGACTTAAAAATGCTCCGGCAACCTGGCATCTCGAAATTATTAGTTCTTGGTATTGTCCTGGCTGTATTTCAGCAGTGGTGCGGGATAAATGTAATCTTTAACTATGCACAGGAGATCTTTTCTAATGCAGGCTATGGAGTATCAGACATCCTGTTCAATATAGTTATAACAGGATGTGTGAACGTTCTCTTCACATTCATAGGGATGTTTACGGTAGACAAACTGGGACGAAAAGCCCTAATGCTTGTCGGAGCTGGGGGCCTTGCCGGTATCTATGCCGTTCTGGGGACAATGTACTTTTTCCATTTACAAGGACTTCCGTTATTGATTATGGTTGTTGCCACTATTGCATGTTATTCTATGTCACTCGCCCCAGTAACATGGGTAATACTCTCAGAAATTTTCCCAAACAGGTTCCGTGGAACTGCAATGTCGATAGCTACTTTTTCATTATGGGCTGCATGTTTCATTCTGACTTATACATTTCCATTACTGAACAAGTTGCTAAAAGCTTCAGGAACATTCTGGCTTTATGGAATTATATGTTTGCTCGGGTTCCTGTTTATTCTTAAGAAACTTCCTGAAACAAAAGGAAAATCCCTCGAACAGATTGAGCAAGATATGATAAAATGAAAATGCCAAGATAAGTTACATACTCATAATCAGATTTCAAAAAGGTTTTCAATTCAGGAAGCAAAATGAAAAAATTATTAGTTCTTTTTCTTCTGATTGCCGGATGCCGAAGCCAGAATGCAGATATAAGGAAGAGCATATCTCTTGCGGGGGAATGGAAATTCCGAATCGATTCTCTTGACGAGGGAATTCAAAATAAGTGGTATAATGAGCTCGCTATTGAGACAGTCCAACTTCCCGGTTCAATGGCAGAAAATGGGAAGGGTGATGAGGTTACTTTGAAAACAGACTGGACTGGGGAAATCGTTGACAGATCATATTTCACCGATAAAAAATATGAAAAGTACCGTCAGCCGGGAAATATCAAAATACCATTCTGGCTGAAACCGGTGAAATATTTTAAAGGAGTAGCCTGGTACCAGAAAGAAGTTGATATTCCATCGGATTGGGATGGGGAAAATATTACGCTTTATCTTGAACGTCCTCATTGGGAATCTACAGTGTTTGTCAATGGAAAGAAAGCAGGTATCGAAAATAGTCTTGCTGTTCCGCATCAGTTTGATATCACTCCTCTTCTTACAAGGGGCAAAAATCTTATAAGTATTCGTATTGATAATCGTGTTATTATACCAGTTGGTATAAATTCTCATAGTATTACGGACCATACCCAGTCAAACTGGAACGGGATTGTTGGAGACATAAGTCTTAGAGCTACTTCCCCTATTTTTATCAAGGACATCAGTGTCTATCCCGATATTCAGGGAAAAAAGGCGAAGATAATTGTTGCATTATCCAACAATATGAAGGTTCCGTTTAAGGGAAATATTGAAATCCACGCTGAAAGTGCTGATTCGGCTGTTTCTCACAATGTGAAAAGTGTCAAAGTTCCGGCTGGTACTGATTCGAATGAACTTCAACTTGTTATAGACTATCCGATGGGAGATAAAGTTCAGCTATGGAGCGAATTCAAACCCTCATTATATAAACTATCGGTTAATCTCATGAGTTTGAAAGATGAGATAATCGATACTAAGTCAACATATTTCGGTATGCGGGAGTTTAAAACGAGGGGGACACGCTTTGAAGTGAATGGTCAACAGACATTCCTCCGGGGTACACTGGAATGTTGTATTTTCCCTCTTACAGGATATCCGCCAACTGCTATTAATTCATGGATGAAAGTACTTCAGACATTTAAGGATTACGGATTGAATACTGTTCGGTTTCATTCGTGGTGCCCACCGGAAGCTGCCTTCGTTGCCGGAGACAGACTTGGAATGTATTTTCAGATTGAGTGTTCTTCGTGGGCAAATTCAGGAACATCAATAGGCGATGGAGGAGTTATTGACGACTATATTTACAGGGAGGGGGATAAAATACTTGCCGCCTATGGAAATCACCCTTCTTTCTGCATGCTGGCTTATGGAAACGAACCGGCTGGTTCTCACCAGAATGAATATCTGGGTAAGCTTCTTACTTACTGGAAATCAAAAGATAACCGTCGAGTATATACATCGGCAGCAGGGTGGCCTGTGATCCCTGAAAATGACTACAACCTTAATCCTGAACCCAGGATTCAGCGCTGGGGCGAAGGATTAAACAGCATAATAAACCGGGAGGCTCCACAAACGATGTTTGACTACCACGATATTGTTTCAAAATATATTATTCCCACTGTTGGTCATGAAATTGGACAATGGTGCGTCTACCCGGACTTTAATGAAATGTCAGAATATACAGGTGTTCTTAAGCCTACGAATTTTGAGATTTTCAAAGAATCACTTACAGAAAATAATATGGGAGATCAGGCAGAAGCTTTCTTAATGGCATCAGGGAAGTTACAGGCATTATGTTATAAGGCTGAAATTGAAGCTGCTCTTCGTACTCCCGGGTATGCAGGTTTTCACCTGCTCCAGCTGCATGATTTTCCCGGGCAGGGAACAGCCCTGGTTGGAGTACTTAATCCTTTTTTCAAATCCAAAGGATATATAACAGCTGAAGAATTCCGGATGTTTTGTAATAAAACAGTTCCGCTGGCTAGGATCCCAAAACTGGTCTACCGTAATAATGAGTTGTTTAAAGCCTCTGTTGAAATAGCACATTTCGGTGAAAAGCCAATTGAAAATGCTGCAATTATTTGTCAGGTTACGGATCAAAAAGGGAAAATAATCCATAAAGAAATATTTACCAAGAATAAGATAGAAATTGGTAATTGCTCAGATATAGGGATATACCAGATGGATCTGTCGGATCTGAAAAAAGCACAGAAGCTTACTTTTGAAGTTATCTTAACCAACTCACCATTTATTAATAAATGGGATTTCTGGGTATATCCTGCAGCACAAAATATTACTAACGGGACAGTATTGGTAACTGACAAACTTGATAATGAAGCGGAACTAGCCCTGAAAAAGGGAGGCTCTGTATTGTTACTCAACTATGGAAAAATAGGGAAAGATAGGGGAGCAAAGATAGCAATCGGTTTTTCAACTGTCTTCTGGAATACGGCATGGACAAGAAACCAACCGCCTCATACTCTGGGAATTCTTTGTGATCCTGACAATCCTGTTTTCATGGATTTCCCGACTGAGTTTCACTCAAACTGGCAATGGTGGGACCCGGTAACTCATTCTCAGGCAATGATAATTGATGGTTTCCCGGCAAATTTTAAACCTTTGATTCAACCTATCGATACGTGGTTTGAGAACAGACGTCTGGCACTGGCATTTGAAACAAAATCAAGTGGCGGAAAACTGTTAGTTTGCAGCATAAATCTGAAAACAATTACTGATGAGAGACCTGTGTCAAAACAACTTTTAATTTCTGTATTGAATTATATGAATAGTGAATCATTTAATCCTAAGATTGAGGTTGATATCAGGAAAGTAAAAGAACTGATGTCCGGACCGAAGTGAACCTCACTCCCCGGGCTAACTTATTAGATCATATTGTTATTAAGAAGCAAATATATCAAAAAAAGGACACCTTATAATGTCTTAGGTGTCCTTCTCTTTGTTTGACTGATTTAATAATTACAATAATTTCTTAAAGAAAGATACTCTCGCCTCTGCATCAACCTGGACAATAATTTTGCTGGCTCCTTTTGTCAGTTCAACAAAATAAAGGTCCCTGTCATCAAATTGTAATCCCCAAAGGATCATATCAGTATCGTTCAATTCGTTATCATCGTAGAAGATAACATCGCCAATTGTATAATCTTTGTATTCGGCTTTTATTTTCTCCTGACCTTTAACTGGAACATCGGCAAAAGTTTTTTTCTGGGTCGTCCCGACAAGGTTTCCTGCATAATCATAAAATGCTTTCATCAATTCCCCGGTCTTATCCGTAAACTGGAACTCATCAAAGGTATCAACTCTTTTCGACCGAACATTTGTAGCATCGGGAAAGTCTTTACTAAAATTGTTCTTGGCTAACACACTTACATTAGTTCCCTCAAGTTTTCTCAGCGCTACTCTTTCAGTTTTTAGTTCTTTTTTGATTTCTTTTACTTTTTCTTTGTCTGCTTTCTGAGTTTGTCCCTGTACAACAGCAACAACGAGCAGAAATGTCATTGATAAAATTGCTAACTTTTTCATGATTTAAATTTCTTAATGTTAATTTTCTTAATCAATTAGTATAGTAACCATAATTTCATTTTTAAGTATTTTGCAATTAGACAATTGAAAACATGCCTCTATTCTGTTAATCAAATATTTAACGAAAAATTAACTTATTCATGAAAATTGTTAATTAATTTTATGCCGTATGATGTATGTTTGGAAAAGCTACAGCGATATTATCCGATAACCGTACCTCTTTCAAAATATTAAAGAATGATAAAGCAAATTTTAAAATCCGGTATT
The DNA here is from genome assembly GCA_003157075.1 of Bacteroidales bacterium. Lineage (GTDB taxonomy): Bacteria > Bacteroidota > Bacteroidia > Bacteroidales > VadinHA17 > LD21. Next base: position 12,466 of record PMIL01000176.1, read on the forward strand.
GCAGTTATGCTGATTCTTATGGCAACTGGATCACTAAATTCCCAGGTTACAGTCTCAAAGGCCAATTCTCATTATTTATTTTATGAAAATAAGCCGCTCATCCTTATAACCAGCGATCATCATTATGGCGCAATAATTGATTTGGATTTTGACTATATTAAATACCTTGATTATCTTGCTGATAATGGGATGAACCTGACAAGGATATATCCCGGGGGAATGTTTGAACCGTCTGATAAATATCTTCCGGGCAATCCTCTGGGGCCCCGTCCTGGACGACAATTACTTCCATGGTTAAAGTCCGGTCAGCCGGGAGCAAGTAAAATGCTGGCAGAACCTGGTAAACCATCCTTTAAGTACGATCTTGATAAATGGAATCCCGATTACTTTACGAGATTAAAAGCATTTGTGAAACTTGCACACGACAAGAATATAATTGTTGAGATACCTTTCTTTAACGGAATGTATGCCGATTGCTGGCCTTTGATGGCCATGTATCATGTTAACAATATTCAAAATGCAGGACAATATGAGGCGAAAGATTGCGGGTTGTTCACAACCACGGACAAACTGAATATGGACGTTATAAAATATCAAAAGGAATATATTAAGAAAATCGTTACAGAATTAAATGATTTTGACAACCTGATCTACGATATCTGTGATGAACCATCTTTACAGGGCCTCCCCGACGGTAACATAATAGTACGTCCTGACAGTCTCATAACTCCCTGGATAAATGTTATGAAGGATGCTTTTGTAAAGGCCGAAGATCCGCTTCCAAAAAAGCATATTCTTGGCCAGACAGTTCAAAACCTTTCTCCTGATCTGTCCGGAGAACAATGGTGCATGTGGCTGCCAACGGAGTATGTAAGTCCGGCTGAAAGAGCTCTTAAACTGGATTATTCACGTAATAAACCTATTATAGATGTTGAAACGAACTACTTCGGTATGAGTCTGACGAAGAGCGCCTATTCAGCTGAGGCTGTGCGTTTGGAAGGATGGTGGTTCATTCTTGGAGGTGGAGCAGGTCTCATAAATCTTAACGGAGAATTCTATCGGGGTAATGAATCGGGTGGAAAGATTACCCGGACTCAGATTGTCCCTCAGAAAAAAATACTGAATGATTTCGTGAATAACCTAGATTTAAATGGATTGTCCCGTTTTAATGCATTTGGCGTTTCCGGGACAGGTGTGCTCTCCAGCGGATTAGCTGAAAATGGTAAACAATATGCAATTTATCTCTTTCATGCGGCTCCTGATAAGGAATGGGGGAGCAATTTTATTCCAGATCCGGCCAACTATTGTGACACTCTGACAATCAATAATGTTCCGGCATCATCATATATTGTAGAATGGACTGATCCTGCCTCCGGATCCATTAAGAGTTCTGAAATGTTGAAGTGGAAAGGAGGAGAATTGAAACTAATAACGCCAGTTTACTCTCTTGATATAGCGTTACGTATTATTAAGAAGAACTAAGTGTTGAGTCAGGCTGAGTCCAAAATGCGAGACTTTATAAAAAATCCCTGTTTTTGGAACAGGGATTTTTTATATTAGTATGGATCGTTAATTGCAGGTGACATTCACACCGGTCTCGTTCCAGCAATGCCAGAGATCATCCTGGAAGTAATAATTTGCTTTAATATGACCATTATGAGCTGTTGTATTCCACTCGATAAATACATCATTAAACACATTTGCAGTGCCTGAATTTTGATGAACATTATAAAAAGCATTCAGGGAATTTGTTGTCAGACCATATTGAATGAAGCTGTCCTTAAACAGGTCTGTGGTTCTGTCATCCTTTTTATCTCTTATATAGGTATATTTAATGTCACCGACACCTGTCCCAACAACTGTCCAATCAATCTGCAGGAAAGGTTCCGGAAATGTCTGATTATAATTTAATACCCATTGACCGCTTTTCCCATCAAGGTTTGATGTGCCTTCATACCAGAGCAATTCGGAAAAAGCTCCTGCTCCATCCCTGCTTATGTACATCTCCCATTTAATATCTGAAGTCCTTATCTCTCCTGTAAGTCTTGCTTTATAAGTTGCTCCGATAACATTAAAATTATAGCTCCATTGCCATTTTTTGTTATCAAGATAAACAGGAGTTTGATTAACAGCCACATCAAAAGAAGCAACGGGAACAACAAGATTAACTGCAAGAATGAGATTCCAAACGCTGGCAATTGAGGAGGACAATCCCCAGTTACTATTATCAGCAGTTGAAACGCCTTTCACATCACGTTCACTGATTGCTGATTTTGTCACTGCATTAAAATTGCTGAAATCAATTTTCATTGTTGCTACGGGAGGAAGTGATGGTGGTTCATCTTTCTTTTTCTCACATCCCCAGAATAGCCCGATAATGAGGACTGCAATTAAAATAAATGAAGATATTTTTTTCATATGAGCAGGGTAAAAATTAATTTGTAAATATGCACGTGTATACGATACACTTTAAAAATTGTTTCAAAAATCTGTTTTAAGTATCCTTCTTTAATAATTCTCCAATTTGAATTGGGACTTAGGAAACATATCTGACTTATTAAAGGCAGGAGATCCCTCGCTGGCGCTCGTGGTTGACAACTTCCACCCCATTAACCACCTGATTACTATATCATCCCGAGCGCAGCGAGGGATCTCCCACACCAATTCAAAGATTTAATAGAGGTATTTTATTCGTATCTCAGGGCATCTATCGGGTCGAGACTAGCTGCTTTCTTTGCAGGGTACCAGCCAAAAAATATTCCGATTATCGTACATACCGCAAATGACAACACTTCAGAACTTGGTAGTACAACTACTGGCCATGACATAGCAGATCCGATAATCTTTGATGCGGCAATACCCACTAAAATACCTATAACGCCCCCTGTTATACTTAATAACATCGATTCTGCGAGGAATTGCATCAATATATCACGCCCTTTACCCCCAATAGCCATACGAAGTCCAATTTCCCTGGTTCTCTCGGTAACAGATACATACATTATATTCATGATGCCAATTCCGCCTACAAGAAGTGAGATACCTGCAATTGCTCCCAGTAAAACCGTGAGAATATTGCTGACTGAACTGAAAGTCGATAATAATTCAGCCTGATTCCTTATTGTGAAGTCATCCTGATCCGAAGCTTTGATTTTGTGATGTCTCCGCAAAGTCTCAGTGATCTGCGTTGCAGCCTGGTCCGTTGAGCCAGCATCTACTGCTGAGGTATAAATACTATTGACCCATGTAATTGCCTGCACTCGTTTCTGTACGGTTGTATAGGGAGCCAAGAGTAAATCATCCTGATCCTGTCCGAAAGTATTTAATCCTTTCGGATCAAGAACCCCAATTATGAGAAAGGGTATTTTTTTGAATCTTATGACTTGTCCAACCGGATCTGCTCCTTCTCCAAATAAATTCTTTATCACTGTTTGTCCCACGAGGCAGACTTTAGCGGCTGAACTTATTTCCTTGTCAGTAAACATTCTGCCATTTACAACCGATCGCTCTCTTATCTGAAGATAACTTTCATTTTCACCATATAACGATGTTGGCCAGTTTAAAGCTCCAAAGACAACCTGTCCGTTTCCACGTACTTCGGGTGTTGCAGCGAGAACTGCAGTACATTCTGAAAGTATTGCATCCACATCTGTTTCTTTCAGACTCTGCATGGTTGCTGCTCCGAACTGCACTCCCCCTCTCTGTTGTGATCCAGGGACAACTGTTACAAGATTTAATCCCATACCTGCTATTTGTTGCTGGATACTTAGTTTTGATCCTTGTCCTATACCAAGCATAGCAATAACAGAAGCCACTCCGATAATAATTCCAAGCATGGTAAGAAATGCCCTGAATTTATTTCTTAACAAGGCATTCATCGCAATTTTAAAAAGGTTTTTAATACTCATTTTCTTTTTATTATCTAATCAGCTTCAATTGGCATACCGGCTAGCAACTCTCTCGCAATAATTCTATCCTGAACAATACTTTCTCTCAAAATGACACCGTCTTTAAATATGACATTACGTGTAGCACATTTTGCTATGTCCAGCTCATGAGTTACAAATACAACAGTTTTTCCTTTATTGTTAAGGTCCTGGAAAAGAGCCATGATCTCATAGGATGTACGTGTGTCAAGGTTTCCTGTAGCCTCATCAGCCAGAATGACCACCGGATCATTAACAAGTGAACGGGCAATTGCGACTCTTTGCTGTTGCCCTCCCGAAAGCTGATTAGGTTTATGATACATCCTGTCAGCAAGCCCGACTGATTCGAGGGCTGCTATGGCCCTCTCTTTTCTCTCTTTCGATTTTACTGTGGCATTGTACATCAATGGCAGTTCAACATTATCCAGGGCGGTTGTTCGAGGGAGCAGATTATACGTCTGAAATACGAAACCCAGTTTTCTGTTCCTGTATGATGCAAGTTCATTTCTGCTTAGTCCTGAAATATTAATTCCATCAAGAATATAGTCTCCGAATGTTGGTTTATCGAGACAACCTATAATGTTAAGCATAGTTGATTTGCCCGATCCGCTTGCTCCCATAATTGCAACGAATTCACCTTCATTTACTACCATATCAACTCCCTTAAGTGCATGAACTGTCACTTCGCCTATATAATAATCTTTTTTCAGTTTTATTATTTCTATCAGCTTTTTCATAAATATCGTATCGTTTCTATCTTCGTCCGCCTGGTCGTGTTGGCATGAAAGGACTTGTTGTTGCAGCCGGAGCAGCAGCAGCTGTAGTCTTGCTTGCCAGAGTCATAGACAGAATAATCTCATCCCCTTCATTGAGTCCGGATTTAATCTCAGCATTCGTTCCGTCAATAGCTCCGGTTACTATCCGGGTACGATGAACCTTATCCCCTGTTTTTACCCAGACTACAACGGGCTTTTTCCCTGACTGACCGCCGGCCTGGAATCCTCCGGTATTTGACTGACCTGCTGCTCCTGTACCACCCGGTCTCTGGCTGTTAACAGATTGACCTTGTCCTCCGGCACCTCCGGCACCTCCGGT
>PMIL01000293.1 GCA_003157075.1 Bacteroidales bacterium
GCTTCTTTTTCAAGATCTTCAGGTAATCCATCTTTAAGAAGGACCTTCAGCTCATCATTAGCCCATTTTCTTGCACTACGGATACTTATCTTAGCCGTTTCGCCCTCATTTCTCACCTGTTTTACCAGCTGGTGCCTTCTTTCTTCTGTAAGGGGAGGTATGCTGATACGGATTACTTCACCATTATTTACAGGTGTTAGCCCCAGGTTTGCTGCCATAATAGCTTTTTCTATTGTCCCGAGCATGTTTTTCTCCCATGGCTGTATAAGGATTGTTTTAGCATCGGGAGTATTGATATTTGAAACCTGTGTTAAGGGTGAATTGACTCCGTAATAGTCAACAGTGACACCATCAAGAAGAGCAGGATTCGATCTTCCTGCACGCAGACGCGCTAGTTCATGTTCAAGATGTTCGAGGGCTTTTTCCATTCTTTCCCTTGTCTCTTCAGTGATAAGTTCAGTTTCTTCGTTCATATGGTTCAGGTTAGAGAGTTCTACAACAAAAATAGTAAAATAGCCGGAATAGCAATAAGCTGTTCAATTACTGACCAGAGTGCCGATTGCGTCTCCTTCAATTAATTTACTGAGATTCCCGGGTTTATTCATATCAAAAACCACTAACGGCATATTATTGTCTCTGCACATTGTAAATGCAGTAGAATCCATGACTTTAAGCCTTTTTGAAATAACATCTTCAAAGGAGATCTTATCAAACTTCGTTGCGGAAGGATCTTTTTCGGGATCCGCCGTATACACACCGTCCACCCTTGTACCTTTAAGAAGAACATCAGCACCAATTTCTACTGCCCTCAGAGCAGCAGCGGTATCGGTTGTGAAGAATGGATTGCCTGTCCCTCCTGCAAGAATACATACAGTTTTGTTTCCCATTGCCTCCAGCACTCTGTCCCTGTTATAAAGTTCCCCCACAGGCTCCATCCGGATTGAAGTAAATACCCTGGCTTTTGCTCCTAATCTGACTAAAGCACTTTCAAGAGCAAGACTATTTATTACTGTAGCCAGCATACCCATCTGATCACCTTTTAGTCTGTCGAAACCTGATTCAGTTCCGCTTAGTCCGCGAAATATATTTCCCCCACCAATAACTATTGCAACTTCACATCCTAAATTCAGAACATCTATTACCTGTTTTGAATATTCATGAAGAACTGTATCGCTGATTCCCTGATTACCCTCTCCGGCCAGTGATTCGCCGCTTAGTTTCAATAGAATTCTGGAATATTGCATAATGATCAGGTTTTTAGTGCAACGAAAATAATAAATCCGTCTGTAAATAAGAAGAGGATAAGTAATTATGCACTGAAAACGCATTCAATATTATTAGGGAAGTCTAAGAATCCGGAATTTATACCTATATTCTCTGTGTTTCTCTGTGTATTCTCTGTGGCCCTCTGTGTAACTATATTTTAAGAACTTACACAGAGGGTCACAGAGGTTTCACAGAGTGCCACTGAGTTTTCTCTAACAAAAATCCCCGGCCTGCTGACCAGGGATTTGTTTTATAATTAGTTTACACTTTGGTTTTCTCTATCTCTTTCCATACAAGAGCACTTGCTCCAAGAATTGCCGCAGAACTNNAATATTGCTTCCGGGCTAAGATAATGAACAGTATCGGCTAATGCACGGCCAAGAATTTCACCGGTTATCTGGAAAACCTCTTTAGCAATCTTATCTCCTTTTTCAGCTGCATCAAAAACAATTTTCGATGACATTTCGCTCATTGGGATGTTCAAAAGGGGGCTTTCTGAAGGATTATATTTTGCCAGGAGTTCATAAACAGTTCGTTTGATACCTGTAGCAGAGCAATAGGCCTCGAGATGGCCATAACCTCCACAACCGCAAAGACGTCCATCAGGAACAACTGTGACGTGTCCACATTCTCCGGCGAAACCATCGGATCCATAAACCAGATCGCCATCAACAATCAGACCGCTTCCGAGTCCCGTGCCAATAGTCATCATTGCAAAATTTTTCATCNNATCATCTCCCCAAGGGCAGCTGCATTGGCATCATTTGTCAATTTTACAAATTTGAATTCAGGAAAATTATTATGTATAAGTGAAGCAAAATTAACAACGCCGACAAAAGGAAGGTTAGGAGCATATTCGATTGTTCCGGTATAGTAATTTGCATTTGGTGCACCAATACCGATACCGATAACTTCAATTTGAGGATTTATCTGTCTTACAACTTCAATGGCTTTTTTAATTTCCGCAGTCAGATCGCTGACGTATTTGCTTACCAATGTATCGGAAACAGCCTGAGTCATCCCGGGGTTTTCCATTTTCTGCGGAGTTGGCATCTGTGGTTTTCTTTCATACAGCACATTGCCTTCGCTGTCTACTACTCCGATTGCGGTATTTGTTCCTCCAATATCAATTCCGATTGATACCTTTTTCATTTTTATAGTTTTTTAATATTAATAAAGCCTTCTTCAGAATATACAGCCATAAACAGAATCTTATTTAATAATTACTGTTTATGGCTGTTTTTCAATCAATTAAAAAATATTTTATTCAGCCTATCTGATTTTGCTTCCTTTAAATGAAAAGAAGACAATGTAGAGATATGAAACAAGAGGTACCAGGAGAGCAGCACGAACGCTTATACTGTCAGTAAAATAACCCATTATCAATGGAATAACAGACCCGCCCACGATCATGGTATTTATAATACCAGAAGCCATTGGCATCTCGAAATTGTCAAGGTCCTTAACACCCAGTGCGAAAATATTCGGGAACATTATAGAGTTAAAGAAGCCAATTGAAAGAAGTGCCCAGATACCAACATTAGCACTAAGTACTGTTGCAGAAAATACCAGTGCTGCACCAATAATTGCAAACACACCAAGCATAACATTTGTTTTCCCTTTTGAGAAGGTCATTGCCAGGAAGTTAACAATAGCGATACCCAGGAATATAAGACCATTTACCGGCTGAGAATTGAAAACAAAAGCGCCATCTTTTATCTGGCTGCTTGTTACTAACCAGCCCACAAAAAATGCCAGTATAATTACAGCGCCCGAGTACATCATTTTCTTTTTTTGCTCCATAGCGCTGAGGTTAATTGATCCAAGGAAACGACCAACCATAGCACCACCCCAATACATGGCAGCTAATTTGGCAGCTTCACCAATAGCCCATTTACTCTCTCTTAAATATGGAACTACTGCTGTTGAAATACCGACTTCAGCACCAACATAAAAGAAAATTGCAAGAGCGCCTAATAAAACATGGGTATGCTTCCAAATGCTCTTCCTGCCAACTACTTCTTCCCCTCCAATTATTTCAGGAAGTTTCATGAAGTAAATAGCTAATGCAATTAGTAATACAATTCCTCCGATTATAAGGAATGGAGTCTGTACAGCGGTTGGTCCCATTGCAATAGCAGCAGGAGTCAGAACTAAAATTCCAACAACAAAAGGAGCGACTGTTGTAGCTAATCCGTTCAATGCCTGAGCCAGGTTAAGCCTGGATGAAGCTGTTTCCTGTGAACCAAGTGCAGCAACATAAGGATTTGCTGCGGTCTGAAGAAATACAACTCCGGTAGCCATCACAAAAACTGCACCAAGGAAAAGTGCGTATGATGGTACGGCTACAGCAGGATAGAATAAAAAGCTGCCAATGCTTATAAGGAGTAAACCAATTATAAGCCCCATTTTATAGCCTGTTTTCTTAATAATTTTTCCGCATACAAATGAAAATGCAAAATATGCGAAGAAGAATACCCCATTGACAAGATTAGCCATGAAGTTGGACAGGTGAAAGGTCGCCTGAACCTGATCCTTTAAAGCAATGTTGAAATTGGTAATGAATCCGAATATNNAAAGATCATTAACATTAGGGTCATACCCATCCGTAAATTGCTATTTGATTGTTCTTTCATTTAGTGGGTTTTTTTTCGTTATGGATTAGTAATTTGATTTCTTAAATGTAATGAACAAATTTATTAAACTAATTGAATTAAACTAAAGAAATAGCATTTCGTTTTGAAAAAAACTCAAATAACCCCACCCAACCCTCCCCACATGGGGAGGGCTAAGCATATTAATCAAAATACTTGATTACTAATAAGATAAGCCCCCTCCATTTGGGGGATTAGGCGGTTGAAACATGAGGGGTTGAGGCAAAAAAAGTGGCGCCCTGGAGCGCCACCTGATATTGAAATATGAACTTACGTACTACAAATTTAAAGAGTACCGTTTGAACTCGGTTACTGTCAGGTCCTTACTTGCAGACTGAAGATACTGTTTAATAGTCATCTTGTTGTCCTTTACGAAATCCTGATTCAGAAGAGTACTCTCCTTGAAGAATTTTGCAAGTTTACCCTGTGCTATCTTCTCGAGCATCTCTTCAGGTTTCCCGTCACGTCTTGCCTGTTCTTTTCCAATTTCGATCTCCTGAGCTATAGTCTCAGGTTTTACGAAATCTTTATCAACAGCTACAGGGTTCATCGCAGCAACCTGCATTGCAATGTCTTTATATACCTGAATAGCTATACCTGATTTTGTGAAACCAACAAGAGTTGCAAGTTTACTTCCCGGATGAATATAGGCTTGAACATGTGGTGCTTCGATTTTTTCATAATATGAAAGTTCTACTTTCTCACCAATGATACCCAGATACTCAACAATCTTTGAGGCAACGGTACCTCCATCAAGCGGGAGAGATTTAAGAGCTTCAAGATCAGCGGGATTTTTAGCAAGGGCGAGATCGATGATTTTGGTTGCAAATGCAATAAAATCTGCATTTTTAGCGACAAAATCAGTCTCACTGTTAAGGACGATAATTGCTCCCATTTTTCCATCAGGAGTTACTTTTGAGAATACGACACCTTCTGTAGCATCTCTGTCGGCGCGTTTATTTGCAACTGCCTGTCCTTTCTTCCGTATTATTTCAATTGCTTTATCAAAATTGCCTTCAGATTCCTCAAGAGCCTTTTTACAGTCCATCATCCCTGCCAGAGTAACTCTTCTTAATTTAGCAACATCTGCAGCATTTATAACAGCCATAGTAATATCTTTATAAGTTATAATCTATTTTTTATAATTCTTCTTCAGTCTCGTCGATCACTTTAACGACATCTTCATCATCATCTGAATCATCAGCGATATCATCGTCAACTTCAACCTCTTCCTCTTCTTCAACGATTGCCTCGATAATGGCAGCAGGAATATCTTTGGTTTCAAGTTCTCTCCTCATTACTTTTTTGTCTTTTGGCTGAGGCTCCTTGTCTTTTTCAAGTTTTCTTTCACTGAGCCCTTCTTCAATTGCCTGACAAAGAATTCCGATTATCAATGAAATTGACTTTGATGCATCATCATTGGCCGGAATAGGGAATTCTATATCTGAGGGATCTGAATTGGTATCAACCATCGCAAAGACCGGGATTCCGAGTCTTTTAGCTTCTCTTACAGCAATATGTTCTTTGGTTACATCGACGATAAAAAGTGCCGATGGGAGCCTGGTAAGATCAATTATGCTTCCGAGAGTCTTTTCAAGTTTGGCTCTCTGCCGTGTAACCTGAAGTCTTTCACGTTTTGAAAGGTTAAGGAAGGTCCCGTCAGTAGCCATTTTGTCAATTGATGACATCTTTTTAACTGCCTTGCGGATAGTCGGAAAGTTGGTAAGCATTCCACCTGGCCAACGTTCTGTTACATAAGGCATATTAACAGCTTTTACTTTTTCGGCAACTATTTCTTTTGCCTGTTTTTTAGTTGCAACAAACAGTACTTTCTTTCCTGACCGGGCAATATGTTTCATTGCTGAAGCAGCCTCATCAATTTTCACTACTGTTTTCTCGAGATCGATAATGTGAATACCATTACGCTCCATAAAGATATAAGGAGCCATAGCCGGGTTCCACTTTCTTTTAAGGTGTCCGAAATGCACACCTGCATCAAGTAATTCTTTAAAATTTGTTCTTGGCATTTTTGATTTTTTTAAGTTTACATTCTTTCAATCAATTGCAGAGTAGTCCCGTAAAGCGGGAGTCTTTACAATTTAGATACTAAACTTGCATCTATAACGACTTACAATTAATTCCTAACGTTTACTGAACTGGAATCTCCTGCGGGCTTTTGGCTGACCAGGTTTTTTCCTCTCGACTTCACGCGGGTCGCGTGTAACAAATCCTTCAGCTTTAAGCTTCGATTTGCATTCGGAATCTATCATAATAAGGGCTCTTGTTATTCCAAGACGAAGAGCTTCAGCCTGTCCTTTCACTCCGCCACCGTCGAGATTGACATTGACATCATATTTATCGACAACATTTAAAAGAACCAGTGGCTGTGTCACAACATACTGAAGTGTTTCAGCACCAAAATATTCTTTATAATCCCTTCCATTAACGGTAATTTTACCTTTGCCATCGCTTAAATATACACGTGCTACAGCTGCTTTCCTTCTTCCAAGAGCATTGATAGTTTCCATATCTGTTGCTTAATATTTTTTAAAGTTCAATTTTTTTGGGTTTCTGTGCTTCATGAGGATGTTCGGTTCCTGCATAAACATGCAAGTTTCTGTAAAGCTCGCTTCCAAGTCTGTTTTTGGGAAGCATTCCTTTTACAGCTTTTTCAACCAGACCGATCGGATTCTTTTTCAACAACGCTTCAGCAGTTGTAAATCTCTGACCTCCAGGGAAACCTGTGTGCCGGACATATACTTTATCCGACCATTTTTTACCGGTCAAATCTATTTTCTCAGCGTTGATAACAACTACATTGTCACCGCAATCTACATGGGGAGTAAAGTTAGTTTTATGCTTTCCTCTCAGCATCGAGGCAACTGTTGAGGCAAGCCTTCCAAGAACTTTTCCTTCAGCATCAATAATTACCCACTCCTTGTTTACAGTAGCTTTATTTGCCGAGACTGTTTTATAACTTAAGGTGTTCACTAGTTCCTATTTTTTAATTGATATACTTATTATTTAATGTATTTGCCCCATTATTTTGAGGTCTGCAAAAATACA
>PMIL01000205.1:0-10929 GCA_003157075.1 Bacteroidales bacterium
TTGCCTACAGATTCATGAATTATTTTAAGCGAAGGGTATTCAAGAACCTCTCTCAAAGATTTTGTTATTAGCCGGGCGGATGCAAGGAGCACGAAAAACATAAAAAATCCACTGAATTCGGCCGGCTTATATCCCATTGTTATACCTATTATTATGGCCAATCCAATTACGACAATAATAAGAAGCGGTGTTGTAACAAGACATTTCCGAAGTCCATATTTTCTAAGAATATATGTAAAATCGATTAACTTAAACAAGATGATAAGCAGTGCTATGCTTCCGGTGAACAGACCAAGAAAACCGGCCATATCTTCAGCAACCGGAAATTGTTGTTTGGTAAACGCCATGAATAAATACTGAATGAAAAAGGTTGCCAAAAGTGAAAGAACTGCGAATGAGCCTATAGTTCTGAGATATGGATCTTCCTTAGAAAAAATGAAACGGGAAAAGTCCTGTTCATTTTTATCCTTACTATCCGCTCCTGAAGAATCACTGAGACTGACCTTGTTTCCGATAACAATCTGGATAACTGTCGCAATTAAAACAGAAGATGAAGCAAAAAGCAAAAGATTGATTAAATGAAATTTAAAAACAAGAAAGAGTGGGATAGTGAAAGAAATAATGAGTATTCCGGCAAAAAGTCCCGTATCGTCAATTCGTAAAACACTTTTCTCCCTCTCTTTTGAAAACAGATTTTCAGTCACATCCCGCAATCCAATTAATGTCAGAATATTCAAAGGTCCGTACATTATAAACAGTAAAAATATTACCGTTCTAGCATGTGTAAAAATCAACAGAAACCATAGCAAAAAAGTCAGGATAGTAATAATAGAAAGGTTAATGACCGGAAAATTTTTAAAACGGACCCGGGGTTTGAGCCATGAATAAAGATAAGTAAGGATTACGCCAAAAATCCCGGAGATGATATATCCGCGGGCCATCATTTTTACGTCAAATACTGAAAGCAACAGGGAGTGTGCCGCAATATCAAATGCTCCGATAAAAAGACCAAGAAAGACCGATTGCGTCAGAAGCATTGATACTATTGACTCTTCTCCTGATTTTATTCCGGGAAGAGTACGTAATTTATATCTCATAAATTGCCCCGTTACAAATTATAACATACTAAATTAACAATTAAAATTAAAAGTCGGATATTCATTTAGTTTTTGAACCATAATTTATTGATCCGAACAATTATGATGCTGATACTGATAACTTAAACCATCACTGTTTTTGAAAAAATCATAAGTTTAACCTGGATTGGACATTCTCAAGCAATATGCTGACATCCAGATCTATCCCTTCGATTATTATATCAGACCTGTCATACCATCTTTCTCGATCGGCAAGTTTTTTCTCTATAAAAGACTGAAGTTCATGGGGTCCTAAATCTTTTATCAATGGTCTTTCCCCGTTTGATTTGGAGAGACGGCTTTTCAATTGCCCCGGGGTCAGTTTCAGATACAGAGTCAGACCGGTACCAAGCATATACTCCATATTATCATTATAACACGGGGTACCTCCTCCTGTTGAAATAACAGTATTTTTCAGCGAATTAAGGTTTCTGAGAATTTTTGTTTCAATCTGGCGAAAGACAGTTTCTCCATCTTGTTCAAAGATTTCAGGAATGGATTTGCCAGCGAATTCTTCAATGCTTTTATCGAGGTCCACAAAAGTCCAGCCCAGAAGAGAAGCAAGCTTTTTCCCTGCGGTTGATTTACCGCTCCCCATGAAACCGATTATATAGATTCTCTGGCTTTTAACCATTACAACTCGAGCTTCATCTGAGCAGGATCTTCATGTACAGGAGGTGGCGGGGGCTCATCGTCTGATATAACGTCTTTATGAATCTCTACCTCCTTTATAATGACCGGCTCAATTTCCTGAATATTTTCCACCATAAAACTGGTAAGCCGCTTCCCTTTGGCTTTAAAGCTCTTTACTCCTATAAAATCAGAAACTTCAATTATCTCATTCTCCCTGCCTTTATGTTTTCCCCCGAATGATATTTCAAAACGAGGATACTCCACTTCAGTAAGACTGTAAAGCTTTGATTCGGGATCTTCATTTATGAAGCATTGTGGTTTCTCGGATTCTTCAATTGTGAACCTTTTTACATAATAGAACTTCTGTTCAGCATCCCAGTAGATAGCCGAATAGACTTTACCAGGACGGAACTTCTCAATTATAAGAATGTTATCTTCAAAGTGGTTTGACAGATCAAAACCTACGATTCTGAAGAAGCCATTCTTAATAATTACCAGGATTTTGTCATCGGCGCTGAACTCTCCGAGGAATACTCCCCTTCCATCAACATTGAGTCTGAAGACTGCATCATCAAACCATATCTTTCTTCCACCCAGAGTTGAGAGCCCTTTTTCTTTCAGGTTTATTCTATGTACGGCATTTTTTGTGAGGATATTGCCCATAGAAGATTTTCCCTTAATGTTCATCTGACCGAAATCAAATTCGAACATAAGTTTTTTGAGCCTGGCTTTTGGCTTATGATGTACGTTGATCACTTCTGCCTCACCATTTGGATTGACACTCAGATAAACTATTTTTGAACCTGGCGTTCCTCTGGTAAGGTTGTACTCTTTATCACGGGTCAGACCTGAGATCGCACAGCGTTTTGCAAGCATCGGACCATCTTTCCCATCCTGGTAAACAATATTATAAATGGTGCGTTCGTCATTTTTAAGAAAAACCTGGGCATAAAGGATATCATTCCCCACAAATACCTTGTCTGCTACTTTGGTAATAAGATAAACCCCGTCCTTTCTGATGACGATGACATCGTCAATATCAGAGCAGTCGCAGATGAATTCATCTTTTTTCAGCCCTGTTCCTATAAATCCTTCTTTGTAATTTATATAGAGCTTTGCATTATTGGCAACCACTTTTGTGGCTTCAATAGTATCAAAACTCCTGAGTTCTGTTTTCCTGTCCCTGCCTTTGCCGTACTTTTTCTTTATCTGTCTGAAATAATTAATCGCAAAAGGGATTATGTTGTTAAGATGATTTTTAACCTCTTCAATTTCGGTTTCAATCCCTTTTATATGTTCGTCAGCTTTTTTTACATCGAATTTCGAGATTCTCTTGATCTTTATTTCCGTGAGTTGGATTATATCATCTCTTGTTACTTCCCTGTATAATAGCTTTTTGAATGGTTCCAGGCCTTTATCAATGTCATTTATAACAGCTTCCCATGTTTCGCTCTCTTCGATATCGCGATAAATTCTTTCCTCAATGAAGATCTTTTCAAGAGATGACATGTGCCAGTCTTCATGAAGTTCTGCGAGCCTTATTTCAAGTTCTGTTTTAAGAAGATCGACTGTTCTGTCGGCAGAATGTTTCAGAATGGAACTAACNNGAATGACTATTTCGACATTTGCCGATGTATTATCATCGATCTTCCTGATCTTGATTTTCCCTTTTTCACTTGCCTTTATTATAGATTCGATCAGGGAACTTGTAGTTTTTCCAAATGGGATCTCGGTTATAATAAGTTCTTTTTTGTCAACCTTTTCTATCCTGGCCCGAACCTTTACTACTCCACCGCGCTGGCCATCGTTATATTTAGACACATCAACCATTCCCCCGGTAGGAAAGTCAGGATAAATAACAAAATCTTTTCCCTCGAGGTAATCAATTGAAGCATCAAGAAGTTCATTAAAGTTATGAGGAAGAATTTTTGATGCTAGCCCTACAGCGATTCCCTCTCCGCCCTGAGCAAGAAGCAATGGGAACTTAACCGGAAGAGTGACAGGTTCCTTGTTTCGGCCATCATATGACAGTTTCCATTCAGTGGTTTTATGATTGAATACGACCTCAAGTGCAAATTTTGAAAGACGTGATTCTATATACCGTGGAGCAGCAGCACCATCGCCAGTAAGCAGGTTTCCCCAGTTTCCCTGCATATCCACAAGGAGCTCTTTCTGGCCAAGCTGAACCAGTGCGTCTCCGATTGATGCATCTCCGTGAGGGTGGAACTGCATTGTATGTCCAATGATATTGGCTACTTTATTGTACCGGCCATCATCCATTCTCTTCATTGAATGAAGTATGCGGCGCTGGACGGGCTTTAAACCATCGTGAAGGTGTGGTACCGCCCTTTCGAGAATAACATATGACGCATAATCCAGAAACCAATCCTGATACATGCCCGACAAAGCTGTTACGGAATGAAGAGCGGCGGGTCCTGATGGAACCGGAGTTTCCGTGTCTTTATTGCTAATATCAAGTTCTTCTTCTTCCATAAATCATTAAGACTTCCTTTAACTAATTCAGCGGCTTTTCTTCTTCTACTATATCTTCTTCAATTCTCAGATTATCAATTATAAAATCCTGCCTGTCAGGTGTATTTTTACCCATAAAGAATTCCAGGAATCCGTTTACAGAGTCATTTTTTTTCATTCTTACCGGCTCAAGTCTCATATCCTTTCCAATGAAGTGTTTGAATTCATCAGGAGAAATCTCACCGAGTCCTTTAAAACGGGTCATTTCCGGATTAGGTCCCAATGCCTTGATCGCTTTGGCTTTTTCCTCAGGAGAGTAACAGTATCTGGTATCTTTCTTGTTTCTAACCCTGAAGAGCGGAGTCTGAAGTATGTAGACATGCCCTTTTCTGACAAGGTCAGGGAAGAATTGAAGAAAAAAAGTAAGCAGAAGCAGTCTGATATGCATTCCATCAACATCAGCATCTGTGGCTACAACAACATTATTATATCTCAGGTTTTCTATACCGTCTTCAATATTAAGAGCGGCCTGAAGAAGGTTGAATTCCTCATTTTCATATACTATCTTCTTTGTCAGACCAAACGAGTTGAGCGGCTTTCCACGCAGACTGAAGACAGCTTGTGTCTCTACATTTCTCGATTTGGTAATCGAACCGCTTGCCGAGTCACCCTCTGTTATGAAAAGTGTTGAATCGAGCTTGTTTGCATCGTTGGTATTGTAATGAGTCCTGCAGTCTCTCAGCTTCTTATTATGCAGATTTACTTTCTTTGCCCTGTCCCTTGCAAGCTTCTGGATTGAAGAAATAGCCTTTCGTTCCTTCTCCGAATCCTGAATTTTCTTGAGTAAAATCCTTGCTGTTTCAGAATTCTTGTGAAGGAAATCATCAAGTTGTTTCTTTATAAATTCTGAGATAAAATTCCTTACGGAAGGTCCTTCAGGTCCTATGTCTTTTGATCCGAGCTTGGTTTTTGTCTGTGATTCGAAAATAGGTTCTTCAACCTTTATGCTTATCGCCGCAATTATTGATGACCGTATATCAGAGGGGTCATAATCTTTTTTATAAAAATCCCTGATAGTCTTAACTATCGCCTCCCTGAATGCCAGAAGGTGAGTTCCACCCTGTGTGGTGTTCTGGCCATTTACAAAACTGTAATAATCCTCACCGTACTGCAGTCCATGAGTGAATGCTATCTCAATGTCTTCCCCTGTAAGGTGAATGATCGGATAGAGCCCCTCTTTACCCATGTTCTCATTCAGTAAATCAACAAGGCCGTTTCGTGAAAAGAATTTATTGCCGTTAAAGTTTATTACCAGACCGGAGTTAAGGTATACATTGTTCTTCAGCATTGTATCTACATACTCCGAAATGAAATAGTAGTTGCCGAACATTTCTTCATCGGGCTGAAAAATCACTTCAACTCCATTCTCCTCGGATGTAGATTCAAGGGCTGAGTCTTTTACAGTTCTTCCGTGCTCAAATTCACAGGCTTTTACCTGTCCGTCGCGGAAAGATCTTATCAGAAATTTGCTGGATAAAGCATTCACAGCTTTTACCCCTACACCGTTAAGCCCAACAGATTTTTTAAAAGCTTTTGAGTCATATTTTGCTCCGGTGTTCATTTTGGAGACAGCGTCAAGCAATTTTCCAAGAGGAATTCCGCGTCCATAATCACGCACTCTCACCTCCTTGCCTGTTATGGACACGTCGATTTTTTTGCCGTAACCCATCATAAACTCGTCGAGAGCATTGTCCATGACCTCTTTGAGCAGAACATAGACACCATCATCCTGTGAAGATCCATCGCCAAGCTTACCGATATACATACCGGGTCTCAGGCGGATGTGTTCTCTCCACTCCAGCGTTTTTATGTGTTCTTCCGAATATCCGACTGACATTGCGCAGAAATTTTGCGCAAATATAACAATTTACAGCAGGCTATGAATGTCAATTTTTCAACAATCGATCTGCTTTTTAACACAGGGAGCGCTATAATCAATCTGTTTCAGAAATATTTAGCAGTATAAAAAACGGTTACTAAAGGTGGAAAAATGTTAATAAATGATGTAATAGATGGGATGGTTTTCAATACAAATGTAGTTGGAGAGAGGCAGAGGTGGAGTCCATTAGTTATCCAAACCAGCATCCTTTCTTAAGTTATCCACTATCTTATCCCTTTTATTATTCTGCAGCATCATGAACAGATAGACCGGAATGCCGAGTAACATTAATATAAACCCATACATTACAACTGTAGATCCTGTACCGTAGATTGCGTAGATAGAATATCCAAAGGCGAGCAGTGCAAAAAAGGAGTTTTTAAGGAAACTGAAAATATTAAATTCTGAAGGGCGGTTCTTGAGTAATATGATATCTGCAGCGGCTGAAAAAGCATATGCAGGAAGAAAAGCAAGTGTAGCTAGCAGGAGCATAAAATTAAATGCTGAGCTCAATGTCCCCATATAGTTTAATATAAGAAGGACATTTGCGAATAATCCACTTATTATCAATGAATTAACAGGTGTTAAATATTTTGGATGAATTTTCCCGAATACTGCCGGAAAAAGTTTGTCCTGAGAAGCACCAAAAGCGCTTCTTGCAGTTGTGAGAATCCAGCCCGAAGAAGCCCCAAGTGTTGATATAATAGCTCCCAACGCAATAAAATTGCCTCCCCAGGTGCCACCAGTAGCTTTGTTTATAATATCGGCAAGAGGTGCATTTGAGTTTGCAAGTGCAGACTGGTCGAGTACTCCCATACCGACTACTGACACAATTATATAAACGCCTGCTGCCAGCAAAGTGCCATATATTGTACTTTTCCTTATGTTCTTTTCAGGATTTTTTATTTCCCCTGCAGGTACTGTGGCGCTTTCAATTCCGACAAAAGCCCACAGGGCAATAGCAATAGCTGCCGGCAAAGTACTCATTCCAGAAACCCTGGCGCTCGAAACTGTGCCAAGCATTGCAGGATTAAAGTGTAAAGCCGCAATTATGACAAACACAACTAAAGCTGCTACCTTAAGTACTGTAGTTATTATACTAACTCTGCCGGCACCTTTCACACCTAAGATATTGATTATTGTGAATAACCACAATACGCCTGATGTAATAAGGAATGCAAACACCGGAGTGGCTGTAGCAGGAATAAAATATGTAAAATAAAGCATAAAGGCAGTAATTATCGCGGCATTTCCAACCCAGGCACCTATCCAGTATGTCCAGGCAATTAAAAATCCTGCAAAATCTCCAAAAGCAGCCCTGGTGTATACAATAGGGCCCCCAGTTCTTGGCAGAGCAGTTCCCAGACTCGCAAAACTTAAAGCTATAAGCAGTGATCCTGCTGCAGTGATAACCCAGGCTAAAATGGCGGTCCTTGGATTTGAGGCTGCAGCCAATGATGCTGCCGAGGTAAAAATACCTGAACCTATACAATTACCCACAACAATAGCTACTGCGGCTGCAAGTCCGAGTTCACGTTTTAATTCCAGGTTACCAGGACTGTCAGCTCCTTTGATCTTTCTCATAAATACTAATCTAATAACTGCTTCTAAAAATAATTCTCCATAAATATATAAATCTAAAATCAAGAATTCCTGCGAATGTGATATATCTTTATAAGACACTCAGGGATTAGTCTAAAATACCCATCTGTCTCATAAGAAATACGGCATTCATCTTCTGAGTTATCCCATCCTGAATTTTATAATCAAATTTTATATTTTCGCCATCAATTTCAATCTCAAAACATTTATTTATCACTTCAGGATGAGATAATTCAAGTTTTGCAAGAGAAGTATCGTGAGTTGCAATTAATCCTGTTCCTCCGTTTTCAATAATCCTCTGAAGGAATAATTTTGACCCTGTGCTTTTGTCTTCAGAATTAGTTCCCTTAAGTATTTCGTCAAGTATAAAAAACAAGGGTTCGCCTCTTTCGATCCGAGTTTTCAGGATGCTTAGCCTCCTTAGCTCAGCATAGAAATATGATTCATTGTCAGAGAGTGAGTCGACCGTACGCATACTTGTGAATATTTTTGCCGGTGTAAAATTCATTTCACTGGCACAAACAGGGGCTCCGGTCATTCCAAGGATATAGTTAACAGCTATGGTCCGTAAGAAAGTACTTTTACCCGCCATATTTGCTCCGGAGATAATGCATACAGTTCCCTTTTTCCCAAGTGAAAAATTGTTACATACCCTTTTGCTTTCATCAATTAATTGATGTCCAAGATCTTTCGCCGAGAACACATCCTCGTCAGCAGATTTAACCGGATAGATGAAAGCGGAATTATTAAATGCATAGTTACCAAGACTAATATATGCATCAGCCTGACCGATCATGTCCAGCCAGAGGGGAAATAAATCCGTGTATTCAGATTTCCATTTTTCTAACCTGTTTATACTCTGGTAATCCCATAAAAACAAACCGTTCAACACAAATGCTACCATTATGTTATTCCTGCTGTCAAATGCCTGAATCAGTCTGCCAAGCTTTCTGACAGAGCCTGATGCAGATGCCTCTTTTCCAGTTAAGTTCAATTTGATCTCATTTAATATCGACGAAACAAATGATTCATTTTCAAATGCTTTAAGCATCCCATTCATCGATGACAAAAAATTGTATTTCCTGGATAAAGCCTTGTGAATTTCATTGGTTCTTTTTAAACCCGTTGCGACATAAATAAGGTTACACAGGAAAATTAATACAAATAGAGAATAAGAAAAGATCCCTGCAATCCATAGTAATAATGAAACTATTGCGGCAGCCGGCATAAGTAGGATCAGTAATTTCTTGAATGATGAAGAATCCTTTTGTCCATTTTCTCGGATCCATTCAAGCACACCTTCGATCGCAGCCATTTCCAAAGGCGCCTTCATCCCTGAGGCCATAAACTCGTGCCTCCATTTATCTTTTGAAGACAGTTCCTTTACTGCATCCTGGCGTGATTCCAATTTTGCTGAAAGACTGAATGGATCAGACAACCATCGTGCCAGAATATCTCTCCCGTAACCTGTTACGGTCCTGTTAATATATTGAAAAAGAGATGAAGCACCAAACAGATCAACATCAAAGGAAAAATCGTGTTTGATATCTGTATAGGAGCTACCAGTATTAAATGCAGAAAAGTTGCCTGATAAGGCATCTGCCTCACTCTGATTTATCAAAGCCAGATTGCTGAGATAATCACTTCTTTCAGAATGAATTGAAAAAAGTTTTAAAAGATAAAGGAACAGAATCAATAAAATGAATGTCAATGCAAAACCTGAAAAAATACTAACTGTAAATCCAATCCAGATGACCAAGACACCTCCGATAAAGATTAGCAGTCTCAAAACCGACACTATCAACAGGAGTTTTTCCTCCTTGTTTTTAAGGTGATTGTAGAATAACCCCGAACTCAGATATCTTTCTTTAAGCTCTTCTTTAGTCATCATGTCATGTTAAAAGTGCCAAAACCTTGAAATGACTTCTGCAATTGTACAGGTCCGCACCTGTCATGTCAAAATTCCACGTCCACTCCTCACAAATCCGGCAAGGAGGAAGGTCAGTAACCATTGTAGGAATAGTCTCAATACTTCCGGTTCTGCTGGTTATGACTTCTGCCAGGTCAGTAATCAGAACTGATGGGTGCTTCATGAGGAAATTTATATGTTGTTTCTGAATTTCAGCCCGGAAGAGCTTTAATTCTTCCTTCTCTGTTTTTGATCTCTTTCTTATAAATTCAACCAGCAATGATTCAAGCTGGGTAAGAATATTCAGTGAGATTACCATACCTGGATCATCTAGCGGTTTATACTCAGGTACTAAAATATTCTTAAGCATGTCAGATCTTTTAAAAATTGAATAATGTCTGCTCTTTTGCCATACTTCCTCAATAAGGCCTCCCGTTATATCCTGTTCAATCACTTCAACATTTTTAAAGTTGGCTAACTGATTTATTACATCAGGAGGATGAATTATATCTATAAGACAGATGCTCTTTGTTCTTTCAATGATTTCTGCCAGTGGAAGATCAAGTAACCAGCCACTGCCAAGAACAGTTATCTTTTNNCCGGATCTTAGTTTATTCAGTTCCAAGGTCATGTGGGTACTGAGTTTCAAAGCCAGGCTATCGGGATTATCAGTACCAAAGTCACCAGGATAAACCGGATCCAGCACCCTGATCAGTATCTTATATCCGCTGCCAAAAACCAGCCCATGTTTTGGTAGAATTCCTCCTGTACCGTCAATCAGCACTGGCAGTAATGGAACTTCTGCCTGCAATGCAAGCTGGAAAGCGCCTCTCTTAAAGAACCCTACCTCTCTGCTAAGCGATCGGGTACCCTCTGGGAATATCATAACTGATATTCCCTTTTTAAGACATTTATATGATTTATCCATCATTTCTGCCTTGCTTTCCTCATTTCCCCGATCAATTATAATGTAATCTGCCATTTTTATGTACCAGCCAATTACCGGAACCTTAGAGTTTTCTATTTTTGATATCCATCGATACCTGTACCTGAGACAGTTTAATAACAAGATATCAAGCATTGACTGATGGTTGGATATAATTACGTATGTAGTTCCCTTTACTGCTTTTTCACGTCCCTCAATATGGATTTTCCAAATAGGCATCAGAAAAGAAAGAATAAAGCTCTCATACATAAGCAACCAGTGAACAGTTGCTTTTTCCTTATCAAAAGGCAAG
>PMIL01000205.1:10969-22521 GCA_003157075.1 Bacteroidales bacterium
AGAAGACACAGAGAACCACTGAGATCTGTTACTCTAAACTCAACGGTTAAAATAATATATTAAAAGAAATTGTAGACCTCTTCTTCAATTAAAAAAATATTCTCTTTCCTGAAAGCTTCCGATAAATCGCTGACCATATGCCTGCAACCCGGAAGTTTTTTTGAAATGGCAGCCATCTGATCACTTCCTTCGATGTTGCATTCACTGATAATTCCATCTTTAACGAACATAATACAGGAATGGGGCTCCCCTGATAATTCAAAACTGTTATTGAAAGAGTATTCAGGACCATAAGCCCAATTCCAATCCCAACTTCTGTATTTCGAATAGGCCAGAGACTCTGCCTTTGCTGTTTCTGAAGGGGTAAGATTATATGGAACAATATCGGGATAGTTCCTCTGGAAATAACTTACCATTATCCCTCTGAATTCGTTCATATCCTGAATGCAATTCATCATCTCATAGAGGTTCATAACAGATGAAGGGTTCGACCTGACAGCACGCGTTGTATAGCAGGATGTGTCTTTCCGGAGGGAATTCCTCAACATTTCCAGGGAGGTTCTGAATAAAAGAGTGCCATGATGGAGAACCCTGTTATGATAAACGTGTTCGGCATTCCCCGAGACCTTATATGTATCAACTTTAAGATCGTTTTTGTCTTCGAATCTTGCTTCCACACCCAGGGATTTTAAAAAATCTATGATCGGCAGGGTATATTTCCTGAAGTCAACTTGTTTGCCGCTTTCACTCTGACGGATAAAACTGAAGTTCAGGTTTCCATAATCGTGATATACTGTGCCTCCCCCTGATATTCTGCGGATAATCGGGATATCGTTTTGTGTAACAAACCTGGTATTAACTTCGCGGTGACCTGACTGATGCTTGCCAATAATAACCGATGGACTATTGACATATATGATAAAATATTCTTCTTCGCTGTCTTTAAGAAGTATTTCTTCAATCGCAAGATTAAAGAAGGGGTCAGACGATTTCAGATTTAAGCAAAACATTGAACTTCAAATTAATTTGCATCCATACTTTTCGCTTCTCCTTTATCTTTTGCCCCCTGCCCCCCTAAAGGGGGTAAATTCTCCGGAAATAAGTGAATATCTTTAATACCTGTAGACTAGCCCCCCTTTAGGGGGGATGGGGGGCGATTAGAAGACGAATTAAAATATGGTTTATCCTGTAATATAATATTATCCGTCAGAATATAAAGCTGGTACATGCTCCATCCAATAAATGCGCCTAAAAGAGAACCGCATAACACATCACCCGGATAGTGCACGCCCAGGTATATCCTGCTATATCCGATTACCAGAGCCCATACTATTATACTTATTGTATACCATCTTTTTTTTATAAAAAGCAGGCTGAGAAGCGCAACATCGAATGAGTTTGTGGCATGTGAAGAGACAAATCCTAATAATCCCCCACATTCTCCATTTACAAGGTGTATAAGACCTTTAAGCGCAGGATCATTGCATGGCCTCAGTCGTTGAACAATATTTTTAACCAAAACTGATGACTGGTCTGCCAGTGTGGCAGCCAGAATTATGAAAATAAGAATGATCAGGAATTTCCGTTTATATGTTATTCCAAGATAAATAAGAATTGAGAGATAAAGCGGAACCCAGATTAATTTTCCGCTAAGTGCATGCATCACCTGATCGAAGAAGGGCGAATTCGAAGAATTAATAAACAGGAAAAGCTGCCGGTCAAGTTGTTCAAGCATTGATTATTTTCAATCGAAGTTAAGAACTTTCCATATCATATCCTTTAATGTAACGATGCCCTGGCCTGTTAAAGATGAGATAAATACCCTTGGTATGTCTGGCAGATCACTTCTTATTTCCTTAATAAGTTCTTCATCAAGCATATCAGCCTTTGAAATAGCCAATACTCGCTTCTTATCCAGGAGTTCGGGGTTATACATTTTCAATTCGTTAAGAAGTATCTCATACTCCTGTTTAATATTTTTGCTGTCAGCAGGAACCATAAACAGCAGCATGGAATTTCTTTCAATATGCCTTAAAAATCTTATACCCAGGCCCTTGCCTTCATGAGCCCCCTCGATTATGCCTGGGATATCGGCCATCACAAAAGATTTTTCATCCCTGTAACTTACTATTCCAAGGTTTGGAACGAGTGTGGTAAAGGCATAGTCAGCAATTTTTGGCTTTGCTGCAGATACCACTGATAACAAAGTTGATTTACCTGCATTTGGAAATCCCACGAGTCCTACATCAGCAAGTATTTTAAGTTCCAGGATGAATTCTTCTTCGATTCCCGGTTCGCCGGGCTGGGCATATCTAGGTGTCTGATTGGTAGGCGATTTGAAATGAACATTTCCCTGACCGCCTCTCCCTCCTTTTGCGAGTATCTTCTCTTCCCCATTCCTGGTTATTTCAAATATTGGTTCTCCTGTTTCGCTGTTTTTTGCAATTGTACCCAGAGGGACCTGAACAATCACATCTTTTCCTTCTGCTCCTGTTGACTGTTGCCTGCTACCGCCTGTCCCATTCTCCGCAAAGATGTGACGCTGAAATTTTAAATGCAGAAGAGTCCACATCTGATCATTGCCTCGCAGAATTATGTGACCTCCTCTTCCCCCGTCGCCACCGTCGGGTCCTCCTTTCGGTTCAAATTTCTCCCTGCGGAAATGAGCTGATCCGGCGCCTCCGCTACCCGAACGGCAATAAATTTTTACATAATCAACAAAATTCGATCCGGACATATTTCTTTATTTTCTCAGTGTAACTCCTTCTCAATTCTTCTAATTCCTGTAAATCAATCCCTATCCCCGATTTGCCCCCCAACCCCATAAAGGGGGGCTCGTACTCGACTTATAAGAAAATTTGTTTAAAAATCGAGATTTTACCCCCCTTTAGGGGGAAGGGGGGCAAAATACAGGGTTAAACCAGTTTCTTCATATAATCAGAAAGCCTCTTGAATATGTCATCAATTGTACCCATCCCGTTAACGGGTTGATACAATCCTTTCTTATTGCAATATTCGATGATGGGTTCTGTTTTCTCTTTATAAACATCAATCCTGTTTTCAATAACAGCAGGATCTTTGTCATCGGGTCTGCCCGAAAGCTCAGCTCTAGCTATCAGCCTCTTAACGAGCTCATCATGATCAACGTCAAGAACGAGCATCTGATCAATTTTCATGCCCCGGTCATTTAACATTTTTTCCAGAGAAACCGTCTGGGCTACTGTACGTGGAAATCCATCGAACAAAAATCCTGCAGTGCCCTTACTGTGGTCAATCTTATAAGCAATCATCTCTATTACCACCTCATCGGGTACTAATTCGCCTTTCGACATAATGAGACTCATTTTTTTGCCAAGTTCTGTACCTGCAGTAATTTCTGCACGAAGCATATCACCTGTTGAAAGGTGAAGAAGATTGAATTTCTCAGCCAGTCTTACTGATTGAGTTCCCTTGCCTGATCCGGGAGGGCCAAAAATCAAAAAATTAACCATAGAATAAGAATTAAACTTTTATAAAANNAGCCATCGTAGTCGAGTCCATACCCTACCACAAAGTTATTAGGTATTTCAAAACCAATGTAATGGAGTGGTATTTGTTTGGTATAAGCTTCAGGTTTGTAAAGCAAGGCAGCGATTCTTATCTCAGCAGCTTTTCTCATAATAAGCTCATCAACAATACGTTCTAAAGTATTTCCGGTATCAATGATATCTTCTAACACCACTATTGTTTTGTTATTAATATCCTCGTTCCATCCAATAAGCTCTTTTATAGATCCCGAAGAACTCGTTCCTTTGTATGATGCAAGCTTTACAAACGATATTCTTGCAGGAAAGTCTATACGTCTGAAGAGGTCCGCTGCAAAAAGGAAGGCTCCGTTCAGAATTCCAAGAAAGACCACTTCCTTGCCAGCCAGCTCGCTGTTAACGTGCTTCGCCAGTTCTTCAATCCTCTGCTGGATAATCTTTTCAGTCAAATATTCATTGAATTTTTTATCTAGTATCTGGATCTCTTTCATGAACAAATTTTTGAATCGTTAGCCGCTGCGAAAATATGAAAATAATAGCTTATTTTTGTCCTTATCAACAAGTTAAATTAAAATATTTAAATGGAACCTATAGTCAGCATCATAATGGGAAGCACATCTGACCTGCCTGTTATGGAGAAAGCAGCAGAAATATTGAATAATTTCAGAATACCTTTTGAGATGAATGCTCTCTCAGCCCACAGGACGCCTGAAGAAGTTGAAAAATTTGCTAAAAAAGCTGAATCCCGCGGGATAAAAGTGATTATAGCTGCAGCAGGTATGGCGGCTCATCTTCCGGGTGTAATTGCATCAATGACTCCTATACCTGTGATCGGGGTGCCAATAAAAGCCTCGCTTGAAGGACTGGACTCGATCTTTTCAATTCTCCAGATGCCTCCTGGGATTCCTGTGGCAACGGTTGGCATTAATGCTGCACAGAATGCAGGTATACTTGCAGCTCAAATCATCGCAACAGGTGATAAAGAAATTATGTCAGCAGTTGTAAAGTATAAAGAATCCCTCAAAAAAAAGATAGTCGAGGCAAATGAAGAGCTGAAATCCGTAAAATATCCTTTCAAAACCAACTAGGTTAATCTCTGTGAACCTCTTTGTGACTCTCTGTGGCTCTCTGTGTAACTATAAAAGTTAAGAACTTACACAGAGATTCACAGAGAAGACACAGAGTACCACAGAGAAAAATAGAAAAAATCAATCATTATTCAGGGATTGATTTTTTTTTAGTAATTTAGTATGGAAATTTTTGAAACAGTTGAGCTCGCTGCTGAAAATATCTGTTTCTCTCTTATTTATTTTTTCCTCTTTAACCGCTTCAGGCGGAGATCCTTATCGCATTTCTGCCGGTGCCGGCGAAGCAGGCGCAGGATATGTTTGTGTTATGAAGAGCGGTTTCTGGTCCACATTCCACAATCAGGCATTGCTGACCGGTACTAACTCGTTCACAGCAGGTATTAATTATGAAAACAGATTCGGCATCAGCGAACTTGGTACCAGGACTGCGGGTTTGATATTCCCGGCAGGAAAAGCCGCGCTGGCAGTCATCTATTCCCACTTTGGATATACTGACTTCAGGAGGGACATGACCGGACTTGCATGCGGTTTGAAACTTTCAAAAAAGCTGTCAGCTGGTATCCAGGTTGATTATTTCTCCGAAAGAACCTCCGGTGAGTATGATATGCATCAATCCATTACCTGTGAGGCAGGTCTGCTAATAAGTCCGAATGAGAATACAAGTATTGGCATTCACGTTTTTAACCCTGTTCCAAATTCATTAAGGAAAACCTTTCTCCCATCGTCAATAAGAAGCGGTGTTGGTACTTATCTGAACAAATCGCTTTTTGCAGGAATTGAAGCTGAGATGTTTACCGGCAGTAAAATGATACTCCGGGCTGGTTTTGAATACGAAGCGGCTAAAAAGCTTTGGTTACGCGGCGGTTTCAGCACTGAATATGATTCATTCAGTTTCGGGGTCGGATTTCTGGCAAAAATCGTTCAGATTGATCTCGGTTTTGTAACTCATGATAATCTTGGAGTGACTTCTTCTGTATCGCTCATCTTCAAAATCCATTAATCGCAAAATGTAATCCAATAACCACAAAGGTCACAAAGGTTTACACAAAATACACAAAGAAATGGAAGAAAACAATTGAACAATTGAACAAACGAATTAAGAATATCGAACCAAAATGAAAGAGAAAAAATTTGATCTTGAAGAACGGCTAATTGATTTTGCCGTAGCAATAGTGCTGTTTGTAGAAAGTCTGCCTTGGTCAAGAACATCAGTTCATCTTGGAGGGCAGATATTACGATCCGGAACTTCACCCAGTTTAAATTATGGTGAGGCAAAAAGTGGAGAATCTAAAAATGATTTTATCCACAAAATGAAAGTATGTCTTAAGGAATTACGTGAATCGTATAACTGCTTAAGAATTATGCACAGAGCCAAGATCTATAAAACTGAGAAAGATGTTCTTGATCTTATTCAGGAGTGTAATGAATTAATAAGCATCTTCATTAAAAGTATCGTAACTGCCAATAGGAAATAGTTCTTCATTCTTCATTCGTTTGTTCAAATGTTCTTACTTCAAAAAGGATCAACCTTAAAATTGAAATTTTTCTAATTGAATGATAAGGCCTTTTATAATATCAGTTTTGACTGTTCTCTCCATTTCAGGATTTTGTCAGGAGACAAAACTATCAGAATCAATAATAAGCATAGCCGAAGAACTCGCTTCTGACGATACCGATCCCGGAGCAGTTGAGACCTATACAGAACGGCTCAATGAACTAGCTGAAAATCCGGTCAGAATCAATTCTTCATCCGAAGATGAATTTTCAAGATTATTCTTTCTTTCAGATTTCCAGGTAAAAGCATTGGCAGATTATGCTCATTCATCCGGACGAGTAGTTTCTGTATTTGAATTAGCAACCATCCCCGGCTTTGACAAGGAAACCGTTGAGATGATCATCCCTTTTATCACTCTTGATTACAAACCAGTAAGTGACTCAGATTCTGTGCTATGGAAAAACTCAATTATTTCAAATCTCTCAATAAGATCAGGTGATACCGATACAACATTACTGGGTTCGAATTGGAAATCACTCACTAAATATAAGTTTTCTGCAGGAGCATTTTCCGGCGGTTTTACAATGGAAAAAGATGCTGGAGAAAAATTTGTGACCGGAAATCCACCACTTCCCGATTTTTTTTCAGCTCATCTGCTCTTTAACGGCAGCGGGTTGATCAGAAAAATTATAATCGGAGATTATTCTGCCCGTTTTGGTCAGGGTACAAATATAAATACAGGCATCCGGCGAGGTCTTTCTCTTTCTTCCCCTGGGTACATGTCATCAAGCGATGAGATTAAGCCTTATACATCAACTGATGAGAATAATTTTTTCAGAGGAATGGCTGCTGAATTTTCATTGAAGAATTTCGAACTGTCAATGTTTCTTTCCAGAAAAACAAGAGACGCTACAATTGATTATTTAACAGGCGATTCGATAGGTTATATAAGTAGTTTTTATCAGGCGGGTTTACATAATACTGCTTCCCTTTTGCAAAAAAAAGGTGTAGTTACGGAATCAGGATATGGAATAAATCTTTCATATAATCAATCGAATCTGAAAATCGGCTTTACCTGGTCAGAAAACAGTTTTTCTCTTCCTGTAAATTTGCCCGGGAGTGATCCATCAAAGGTATTTGATTTTAAGGGAGTACGGCACAATCTTTATTCTGTTTATTATAACGGCTTCATTAAGAATATTTTGCTCTATGGAGAGGTATCTTTAAGTGATAATAATAAGGATGCCGTCATACAGGGAATTTCCATCAGGCCGTCAGATAGATTATCAATAAATTTTCTATTCAGAAATTATAATTCCGGTTATACAACTTTCCATGGAAATGGTCCGGGAAGCAGCTCAAAAACTACAAATGAGAGAGGTATCCTGGGAAATTTCTCTTTTGAGGCTGCAAAACATCTTTTCATAAGCGGAGGCTTTGACATTCATGATTTCCCATGGTTGAAGTACCGGTGCAGCGGACCGACCCGCGGTATTGCCCGGGAATTAAGAGCCAGATATCTGCCAACGGAAAAGATTACTCTTGAAGTTCTGTTTAATTACCGTCTTTCTATGGTTAATAATTCTGATTCTGCAGCTATTCCTGATCAAAAGGAACTTTTAAACAGAAATGTAAAGGGTTCCATACGATATTCAATTTCCGACAATCTGATAATTGGAATTCGGGCAGATTTCAAGCTGGCTGATCCTTCGGAGAGCAGAGGGACATTGCTGCTACAGGATGTGATTTACAAATTCAGAAAATTACCTGTATCAGTTTGGTTCAGATATTGTCTGTTCAAAACAAACGACTGGGATTCAAGAATATACACATATGAAAATGATCTTCTGTATAGTTTCAGCATTCCTGCACTATTCGGTGAAGGCAGCAGGAGTTATCTTATGGTGAAATGGGAGTTCTGCAAATTTGCAGAACTAAGATTAAAATATGGCATTACTTCCCAGATTACTACGGGAAATACAGTGATAAACACTGATGAATTTAAAATGCAATTCAGGATCAGGTTCTGAAAAAGTCATATGGTCCGGAAATCACTTACTTCCTTAATCTCCCATTCACCTCTTCACCTCTTCAACTGTCATCTTCTAACTATTATCAGGGGTCTTTATGTCCCTTACATTAAGCTGAAGATTTCTGTTTCCTCTGAACTCATTCATCTCAAGTGAATAGCAGATATCAAATGGATTACCTCCTTTTATATACTCAAAATGGTTAGCCTGGCTGAAAGCAATGGCAGAGAAACTTTTCTGACCTGTAGATTCCTGACAGAGATCAAGCTTCAGATGTTCACCGCTGGATCCAACCATACGACCCGATCCCGTATCAAAGACATTACGTGAAACAAAGACCGGTGACATGTTTTCCGGTCCAAATGGCTGAAACTGGCTCATGGTTCTGAAAAATTCTTCATTAATTTCAGAAAATGACAGTTCAGTATCGATAAAAATACGGGGAACCAGCTGTTCTTCAGTTATTGTACCATTCACATACTGCTCAAATCTCTCCATAAACGGACGGATATTCTCCTTTTTTAAAGTCAGTCCTGCTGCATACATGTGCCCGCCGAAACTCTCAAGCAGATCACTGCAAGCTTCTATGGCCTGGTAAAGATCATATCCTTGAACTGATCTGGCTGAACCGGTTGCAAAACCATTGGATTCCGTAAGAATTACTGTAGGACGGTAATAAGTTTCAATTAACCTTGAAGCCACAATTCCGATCACTCCTTTTTTCCAGTTCGGGTTATAAAGTACGGTAGTCCTCGAATTTACTGTTCTCTGATCTTCTGCTATCATCCGCATAGCCTCTGTAGTTATAATCCTGTCAACACTACGGCGTTCAATATTGAAATTATTGATCTCTTTACTTATACCTGTCGCCAGTTTTGAATCACTTGAAACAAGAAGATCTACAGCCTTGCTACCTGTCTCCATTCTGCCGGCCGCATTTATTCGCGGACCTATTTTAAAAACAACATCTTCAATGGTAAGAGCTTTTGTTACTTCAGATTCTCTGATTATCTCTCTCAATCCTGTCCTGGGAGATTCATTCAGCCTTTTTAGGCCAAAATAAGCCATCACCCTGTTTTCGCCTGTAATGGGTACAATATCCGAGGCAATGCTGACTGCAACAAGATCAAGATAGTGAGCTATTTTACTGAACGGAATACCGTGTACTCTTGCGTAGGCATGAACAAGTTTGAATCCCACACCGCATCCTGACAGTTCTTTATACGGGTAACTGCAGGAAGGCTGTTTGGGGTCAAGGACTGCTAAGGCTTTGGGTATTTCATCTCCCGGGTAGTGATGGTCACATATAATTACGTCGAGGCCCTTGGTGCGGGCATATTTGACTTTTTCTACGGCTTTGATACCACAGTCGAGTGTAATTACCACCTTGCAATTATTCTGATAAGCAAAATCAAGTCCCTGGAATGATACTCCATAGCCCTCTTTGTACCTGTCAGGGATATAATATTCCACATTTGAATACTGATCTTTCAAAAATGAATACATAAGTGCAACGGCTGTCGTTCCATCTACGTCATAATCACCATAAACCAATATCCTTTCATTTTTTTTAATCGCAGTCGAAATCCTGTCTACGGCAATGTTCATATCTTTCATCAGGAACGGATCATTGAGGTAATCAAGACTTGGATTAAAGAAGGTGGTTGCTTCAGCGGCAGATGTTATATTGCGCTGGGCCATCAGATTAGCCAGCGATTCTGAAACACCCAAAGCCCCGGCCAGCTGTTTTACTACTGCAGTATCGCCCTTCTCTTTCACTACCCATCTTTTTTCCATCTTCTTTCTACTTAATCCAATTTATATCAAAAACTTCCTGCAGATTATTTTTCACCTTGGTTTTTACCGAATCCATATCCTGTATGGCTCCCAGCTCATTACTGAGCGATGTAACACCCTTATCCGTAAAACCACATGGGTTAATATTATTGAAGTAGGTCAGGTCGGTATTGACATTGAAGGCAAAGCCATGCATAGTTACAAATTTGCTTGCTTTTACTCCGATTGCACAAATCTTTCTGGCTTTACTGGCAATTGCCGGGTCAAGCCATACACCTGTTCCTCCTTCAAGTCTCGAAGCAGCTATTCCGAACTCTTTTACTGTTCTAATTATTGCTTCCTCAAGCCTGAAAATATACTCTTTAAGACCTATCTTAATCACCTCGAGGTCAAAAATCGGATAACCTACAATCTGACCAGGCCCATGATAAGTTATATCCCCTCCCCGGTCAATCCGGTAAAATGACGCATCTTTAGCTTTGAGTTGTATTAAATCGAGCAGAAGATTCTGTTCAGAACCACTTTTACCAAGCGTATAAACATGCGGATGTTCGACTAATATAAGAGTCGCGGGATTAGAATTCTGAATTATCTTTGAATCCGAAGTTCCGGATTTCTTACTGTTTATAAGTTTGGAAAAAAGATCAGCCTGATAGTCCCAGGTCTCTTTATAATCTTTTTGTCCAATATCCTTATATATAACGCTATAGCTCAATTTATTGTTTTCTCTTTAAGTATGCTAATATAGTTATATTTATTGAGCCTTTACATGATTTTCTGCATGAAAAGATGATCTTACAAGAGGGCTGCTTTCTACATGAGAAAAGCCGAGTCCGAGAGAAAACATTCTGTATTCTTCAAATTTTTCGGGCCGGACATATTCCACAACTTCCATGTATTCAGATCCCGGTTGTAGATATTGACCGATAGTCAGAATTTTACAACCCGAGTTGAAGAGATCTGTTATTGTCTGAAATATTTCATCTTCAGTTTCTCCAAGTCCCAGCATAAAACCTGATTTTGCAGTTTTCTCTTTTCCCGAGATGTAACGTAAAACTTCAAGACTTGTGTCATACTTTGCTTTGGTCCGAATTATTGGAGTAAGACGTCTTACTGTTTCGATATTATGTGAAATCACTTCAGGACTGGCATCAATTATCATCTGGATCAATTCAGTTTTTGAGTCAAAATCTGGAATTAATGTCTCCATTGTTATTCCGGGATTTATCTCTTTTATCTTCCGGATAGTTTCTGCCCAGAACGATGCACCTCCATCAGGGAGGTCATCACGATCGACAGATGTTATGACGCAGTGCTTAAGCCTCATTGTCTTAATCGACCCGGCAAGTCTTTCCGGTTCATATTGATCAGGTGCCAGAGGTCTTCCTGTCATTGTTGCACAAAATTTACATGCTCTTGTACAGATATCACCAAGTATCATAAAGGTTGCAGTTCCCCTATTCCAGCACTCCCCGATATTCGGACAATTTCCGCTGGTGCAGATTGTATGAAGATGATTCTCAATTACAATATGCTTAACAGCTGAATAGGTTTCTCCGCTGGCTCTCTGCATTTTCAACCAGCCGGGCAATCGCCTTCCTTTTTGCATCTTAATTTT
>PMIL01000300.1 GCA_003157075.1 Bacteroidales bacterium
GACAGAGGTACATTTATTATCATTTCCTCTCTTTTATCGCCATAAGCCATTTGAGAGTCCAGTTTAAATCTGAAAAGATCACCGGATTTTAACAGACTTATATTGGACTCAAAGAGAGGCAACAATCTTCCGGTTCCATATATGAATTTCAGAGGTCTGTTCTCATCCAGTGCCTCAATCAGTTTACCATCTGAATCATTCTCCCTCAATTCATAAATGAGNNACCATTTTATTATTTTCAATTTTCATCTTAGCCTTATTTTTTAAAGGTTCAAATATAATTCAATTTGCCGGCTGGCAAATCATACAATAAAAAATTTCAGGATAATTTTTTAATAATCCCAGGTATTATGGCACTGTTTAAAAGATCAGAATAAAAAGCTGATTCTTAATTCCGGCTTGCTGTAAATTTCATAGGGATCATCCAGAGGCCATAATAGCATAAAATTCAAAGAAGATCTTTTTCCGATCTGCTGACTTATTCCAGCACCTGCCAGGACAGTGTTTAAATAGAACCGACCGGGAGGATTGTAAGGATATTTCCAAAAGCTCGCTTTTAGGCTTAGCAATTCATCCTCGGCATGAAGAAAAAGCCCTGTATGACCGCTTCCGTGAAAAATTGCACTGAGATCCTGAATTACAACAAATTCCATATATCCTCTTCCTCCATAGATTGAAGTTTTATCAAGCGGATCCTTATAGTACCGGTATATGGGTCCGGCTGCAACTGCTATCCTGGGTAAAACCCAGAATCCTATTACAGGAGATACTTGTATGTCAGTAATTGTTCCGAACATTAATCCCAGACTTCCTCCAAAGAACAGTCTGTCTTTTACAGGTGGTGTCTCTTTGTCAGAACTCTGATCATACGGGAATTGATCATCTTTTGATTTCTGTCCGGAAATGACTGAAAATGATATTAATGCAAGCAAACTAATTAGTAGTGCCGTCCTCAAATGATTAATTAATGAAGCTATTTTATTTATGATTATCATTTTTATGTATTTGGAACTTTATTTAATTTCGATACAAATAAACGAAAAAATGCCTCTCTTAATATGTTGAGGCTTCAATCTTTTTTGAGAATAAAGCTGAAGACGGAAGTTAGAAATCAGTGATCAGAAATCAGAAGCATGGTATTAAATGGAGGAATATGAGAATTCAAATCCTAAGTTTTTCACCAACTTCGGACTTTGGACTTCTGACTTCCAGCTTCCATCTATTTCTCAATCTTATCGAACGAAGCTACCAGGCCTTTAATCAGGGACGAACTGAAGCCATTATGTTCCATCTCATTCAATCCCACTATAGTACATCCTTTTGGAGTAGTCACCTTATCAATCTCAAATTCCGGATGCTGATGCCGCTCAATCAAGAGTTCTGCAGCACCCTTAACTGTCTGATTTACTATTAAACTAGCTGTAGCTGCATCAAAACCTATCTGAATACCTCCCTGAATCATTGCCCTAATAAACCTTAGTACATACGCAATACCACAAGCGCCAAGAATGGTTGCAGATTCCATCAGATCTTCATCTATATACATAGTGGTTCCAACTATATCAAACAGATTTTTCACAGATTCAATATCTTTGGTCCCCGCACAATTATTGCAGATACATGTCACTGATTTACCGACACTTGCTGAAATATTTGGCATTGCCCGGAAAACAGAAACCCTGGTTCCGATGACATCCTGAATTTTATCAATTGTTACACCTGCTGTAATAGAGATAAGCAGATGTCTATCAGGATCGAGACAATCTTTAAGTTCTGTCAGGACATTAACAATGTTATAGGGTTTTACGGCGATTATTATCAGATCTGATTCCTTAACTGCTTTAATATTATCAGACATGAGCCTTACACCTGTTTCCTTTAGCAGGGAAAGTTCTTCGATATTTCTCCTGGTTGCTATGATATTTTTTGCAGGAATTGTCTGTTGTTTCAGTAATCCCTGTAATATTGAGATACCTATATTCCCGCATCCGATAATTGCTACTTTATTGTCTGTCATATTGGTGTTGTTTGCTTTTAGTAAGACATGAATAAACAAAAGATGTTCATCTTTTTAAAATTTATAATTATTTACATATTTAATAAATTAACATTCGCAAATATAAGTCTTCCGATTTGTATCCAGTACAGAATTGTTGTGATTCAATTAATAATATGTAATTCATTAAATCGCAGTTAATATAGGATTTGTAACGTACTCTTATTAAACAAAATATTTAAATGGATATCTTTATTGTTAATTTTAAACTTCAAGTGAATTCACTTATTATTAAAAATTATGAATATTATTGTTAACGGAGGTACGAGAGGTATCGGAAGAGAAATTGTAGATAACCTTTCTCTAAATACTAATAATCAGATTTTTGTCACTGGAAGAAATGATACTATTCTGAAAAGTTTATCTTCAGGTTACAGGAATGTGAGAACGTGCTCAATTGACATGTCACTTTTTGATAGTCAGACAAAAAAGTTTGAAGAATCTGTATTGTCTTATTTCAAAAAAGTGGATATTCTTATAAATCTTGCAGGGTTTCTGGTTGCAAAAGACTTCCTGGAAATGACAAACAGTGAAGCGAGGTTAATAATGGAGACAAATTTCTTTGGTCCTGCATCACTTATAAGGCTGGTGAAACCAATGATGTCTGCCGGATCTCATATAGTCAATGTTTCAAGTATGGGCGGCTTTCAGGGGAGCTCAAAATTCAGGGGACTCTCCTATTACAGCGCTTCCAAGGCCGCAATAGCCTGTCTGACAGAGTGTCTGGCCGTTGAATTTCAGGAATCCGGGATTAATGTAAACTGTCTTGCATTGGGAGCTGTTCAGACAGAGATGCTAAATGAAGCCTTTCCGGGATATAAAGCGCCCGTCGATGCGAAACAGATGGCTCGATTTATTTCTGAATTTGCCCTTACGGGACACAAGTTTTTCAACGGGAAGATATTACCTGTGGCGGTGAGTAATCCTTAACTGTAGGGACGTTGCATGCAACGTCCCTACAATAAAAACAACGTCCCTCCAATAAAAAACAATATACCTACAATAAAAAACAACGTCCCTTCAGTATAAAATTCTATTCATACGTCTTTATCTCAATCTTTCCATCCAATGCCAGAAGACCATTAAAAGCAAGAGCTTTCAATTCATCTTCCCCGGGATAGACAACAACTTCTGCAATAAATTCAACCATTGATCTGATCTTATTCATATGGCTTTCCTGGAAAGCCATACCGCCCGTAAGAATAATTGCATCAACGTTGCCGCTTAAAACTGATGCCATAGCTCCTATTTCTTTCCCAACCTGGTATGCAGCTGCATTACTGATAAGAATCGCCTTCTCATCACCTTTTTCTGTCATTTTACAGACTTCAATAAAGCTGTTGGTATCAAGATAGGCCATCATGCCTCCTTTGCCAGTGAGCATGGACATAAGCTCATCATGTGTAAATCTTCCGCTGTAACACAAGTCGACTAACTGACCTGAAGGCAGTCCTCCGGACCTTTCCGGTGAGAAAGGACCATCTCCGTTTAAAGCATTATTTACATCTATTACTTTTCCGTGGTCATGTGCACCTACACTCACGCCGCCACCCATATGAGCTATAATCAGATTCAGATCCTCGTACTTCCTGTTTATGGATGCTGCATAAATACGGGCAACGGCTTTCTGATTAAGCGCATGGAATATAGATCTTCTTTCAATTTCCGGATGCCCCGAAATTCGCGCTACCGGCCGAAGTTCATCAACTACAACAGGATCAACTATATATGCGGAAGCACAGCACAATGTA
>PMIL01000173.1:0-2275 GCA_003157075.1 Bacteroidales bacterium
AAGCTGATGCCTTGAGATATTACCCCCTCTTCCCCGATTTTTTACCCCCCTGCTCCAGCTTAGGCAGGATTCGTACTCGTTTTTTAAGTGAATTTTCAAAATATTCGCGAACGAGCCCCCCTTCAGGGGGGTTGGGGGGCAAAAAGCGGAATTTGGGGAAGTAAGATTAATTCTTCAAAGATTTCAGTGCCTCCTCCAGTGATTTTATCTTCGACTCCGCATCGCTCTTCTTCTTTCTTTCCAATTCCAGTATGCCGGCAGGAGCATTATTTACAAAGCGCTCATTATCAAGTTTTTTCATAACATTGACCAGAAAGCCCCTATTATAGCTAAGCTCTTCCTTAATCCTGGCAATTTCACTTTCAACATCAAGCATTCCTGTTGTGGGGATAAAATACTCGGTTGTACCTACCATAAATGATGCAGTACCTTCCTGCTTATCAGAGACAAATACAATATCCGACAGGTTACAAAGTTTTTTAACAACCGGAAGAAACGAAGTATCAAACCTCTTCTTATCTTCCAGTATCTGCAGCTCAATCTTTTCCCTTACAGGAATCTCCTTTTCTTTCCTAACCGTCCGCACAGCGCTTATAATCTCTTTTACAGATTCAAACCCTGCAACCAGCTCTTTATTGAATTTTTTTGCTTCAGGCATTGCTGATACCATAATGCTTTCCCCGTTCTTTCTTACAATAAGCAGCTGCCATATCTCCTCGGTAATGAATGGCATAAAAGGATGTATTATCTTCATCAGTTTTTCAAATACAGCCACTGTGGAATCAAAAGTTTTCCGGTCAACAGGCTTCTGGTATTCAGGTTTGATAATTTCCAGATACCACCCTGAAAATTCATCCCAGAACAATTTATATGAAATCATAAGAGCTTCAGAGATCCTGAATTTCCTGAAATTCAAATCTATCTCGTTAATTGATTTCTTTAATGATTCCTCCATCCATTTAACGGCTAATAGGGATGATTCAGGCTGTATAATGGAATCGTCAACCTCCCAGCTCTTTACGAGTCTGAAAGCATTCCATATTTTATTGGCAAAGTTACGGCCCTGTTCAGGGAGACTGTCATCGTAAAGAAGGTCATTACCTGCAGGTGAACATAACATCATTCCAACCCGCACTCCGTCGGCTCCGTATTTTTCAATAAGTTGGATAGGGTCAGGAGAATTGCCGAGTGACTTGGACATTTTTCTCTTCTGTTTATCCCGGACAAGCCCGGTAAGGTAAACATTGTTAAAAGGTTTTTGTCCCCTGTACTCATAACCGGAAATGATCATACGTGCAACCCAGAAAAATAGAATCTCGGGAGCTGTTACAAGATCATTTGTAGGATAATAATATTTAATGTCGGCATTGTCAGGGTTGTTTATCCCGTCAAATGCAGTAATAGGCCAGAGCCATGATGAGAACCATGTATCCATAACATCTTCATCCTGCTGCAGATCAGAAATTGTCAGATTTAGATTTTCGCTTGTTTTTTTCGCAAGTTCGAGGGCTGCATCAATATTCTCAGCGACAACAAATTTATTATTATCGTAATAAAATGCAGGAATCCTCTGGCCCCACCACAACTGACGGCTGATACACCAGTCGTGAACATTTTCCATCCAGTGACGGTAAAGATTTTTAAACTTAGCCGGATGAATATGAATATCACCATTCATAACAGCTTCCAGGGCAGGCTCCGAAAGATCTCTCATCTTCACAAACCACTGGAGCGAAAGTCTTGGTTCAATAACTGCATTGGTTCTTTCAGATCTTCCGATCTTATTATCATATTTTTCAACCTTAACCAGGTTTCCTGTTTTGTGAAGTTCTTTTTCAGCAAGATCTTTTGCTTTAAACCTGTCAACACCAATAAACATTCCTGCCCTTTCGCTCATCGTCCCATTAGGATTGAATACATCAATTGAGGGTAAATTATGCCTTAGTCCGATCTCATAGTCATTAATATCATGAGCCGGAGTGATTTTCAGGCAACCTGTTCCGAATTCAGGATCAACATAACTGTCAAAAATAAAAGGTACCTCACGATTAGCCATTGGAACAATAACCTTTTTCCCTTTCAGATGCCTGTATCGTTCATCATTTGGATTTGCACAGACGGCTGTGTCGCCAAGTATTGTCTCCGGACGGGTTGTGGCAACCATAATATATCCATCTTCTCCGACTATCTTATACCGGACATAATAAAGTTTTGATTTTTCCTCGGTATAGTTTACCTCTTCATCAGAAACAGCCGTCATTGCCTGAGGGTCCCA
>PMIL01000173.1:2323-17265 GCA_003157075.1 Bacteroidales bacterium
TTTTCAATTCCTTCAGCCTTGAGTTTAGCTACAACTCTCGCTTCAGTAGCAATAGAGGCATGATCGGTTCCGGGTACCCAGCAGGCATTTTTCCCTTGCATTCTAGCCCTGCGGACCAGCACATCCTGGATAGTATTATTAAGCATATGGCCCATATGAAGGACCCCGGTCACATTGGGTGGAGGAATAACAATTGTATATGGCTCTCTCCCGTCGGGAGTGCTTTTAAAGAATCCGTTATCCATCCAGTACATGTACCATCTGCTTTCAGCTTTCCCGGGCTCGTATTTTGAAGGAATATCCATATAGGTATTATATAAAATGTTCAATAATAAATGAATTGCAAAAATATAATATTTCCCGCTGATCTCGCAGACCGACGCAGAAAGATCGCCGAAAATCCGTTTGGCGGCAGGAAATTTAAAATAAACTAATATTAAAAAAGAATCTATAAAGTGCTGTTCTAATTCCTTTATTTTTGTTTATTTACTGATTAAAAACTAAACAAAACAGCAACATGCTCATAATCACTTCAATAATAATATATTAACATGCAATTTATTAATCATGGTATATCCTTTCTGAAACAGAGTATAAAGGAAAATCGCAGAAGGATAATCCTTCATATTGTCACATGGTTTCTGCTCCTTTCGATTAACTATTTATTCCTGAAATTATATGTCATATATTTCGATTTTCATTTTCACATTTTGATATGGTTATTATATATATCTATATTCTACATAAGCTTTTCCTTTCTGATTCCGGTCTTTCTCCTAAAGAAAAAAATATTGATGTTCATCGCCTGTTCCGTAATTTTATTAGCCTTGTCATATTTCATTAATGATAGCATAAACAGGAATCAGTTTATAACCATCTTCAGAGAAAGAAAGAATAATCAGCCGGGTCAGGATTTTTTCAGACTTCCAAGAGAATCCCAGTCTCAGATGGGACAAGCCAAACCACCATTGGAGCTAAACAGGCAGGAGGTAAGCAGACCTGATCTGGAACGAATGCTTAAAGGAGGACCACCAAAGCCATTATTTGGTCCGGGATTTTTTTCAATTTACGGATTAATTACAGTCTATTTCGCAAGTATCTCAATAAAGTTTCTTCAGAAACTCCGTGATGATGACAAAAAAGAATCTGAAATTAGCAAAGAAAGAATTTCCACAGAACTTTTATATCTCAAACAACAGGTAAACCCTCACTTCTTATTTAATACACTTAATAATATATATTCACTCTCGATTAAGAATCCGGATCTTACACCCGAAGCTATATTAAAAGTCTCATCAATACTCAGATATACTCTTTATAAATCTGATAATTCACTGGCGTTTTTGAAAGATGAGATAGAGATAATTAACACTTATATTGATTTTCAGAAGCTTAGATTTAAGAATAATTTGCCGGTTGTCTGCGAGGTAACCGGCTCTCCTGAAAACAACAAAGTCGAACCTTTTATTCTTCTTCCTCTTGTAGAAAATGCCTTCAAATATGGAATGGCTAATCAGAATGATTCATTAATAAACATTCAAATCACAATAAATGACGATAACCTTAAGTTCTTAATAAGTAACAAAAAAAATATATTGGCTGAGCCTCACTTTGAACATCCCGGGATAGGAATAAAAAATATAGTGCGTCGGCTTGACTTAGTATATCCTGAACGCTATAAGTTTAATATAACTGATGAAAATGGGATGTTTTCTGTGTTATTGGAAATGCCATTGATAAATGATATAAAATGAATTGCATTGCAATTGATGATGAACCGCTGGCGCTGGATGTAATAATTGAATTTTGCAAAGAAATAAATTTTCTGAATCTAATGGGAACTTTCACAAATCCATTTGATGCAGTTGAATTATTGAATTCCCAAAATATCGAGCTTGTATTCTTAGATATTCATATGCCCCAAATAACCGGGATTGATTTTCTCAGGTCTCTTTACCACCCGCCCATGATAATTTTTACTACAGCATATAAGGAATATGCACCTCTGGGCTTTGAAATTAATGCGGTCGATTATCTAATTAAACCTTTTGCTTTTGATCGTTTTGTGAAATCAGTTAACAAAGCCGATATGTTACTGAAGTTAAATAATTTACAAAGCAACACATGCGATAATCGATCTAGAGTTATATCAGATTTTCTTATGATAAAAATTGAATACAATACAAAAAGAGTAGACCTGGATGATATATTATTTATTGAAGG
The DNA here is from genome assembly GCA_003157075.1 of Bacteroidales bacterium. Classification (GTDB taxonomy): domain Bacteria; phylum Bacteroidota; class Bacteroidia; order Bacteroidales; family VadinHA17; genus LD21. The sequence continues at coordinate 4,547 of PMIL01000173.1, forward strand.
AATGAAGGATTACATTAAGCTATATACAGGAACCAGACCTCTTTTAACCAAGACCACACTAAAAAATATTAATGAAAAGCTTCCGGCAGATCGTTTTCTGAGGGTACATAAATCTTTTATTGTATCTCTCTCAAAGATTGAGTCGATTGAAAATAACAGGATCCGGATAGGAGAACACCGCATTCCTGTCGGTGAATTATTTAAATCTCAATTTTATAGTATAGTTAATCAGAACTTAATCTGATCTTTTAAAGAAACAATCTCTTCATAAACCACAGGTCTTTAAGTGATATATCAATATTAAGTTTGTAAAAATTCTCTTTTATCAGACCATCGTTTTTAGTACCATTCTGTCCTATCTCAAATGAAATGTTTATTACATTTAACCTTCCTCCTACAGGAAGACCTGTCCCAAATGAGATTGATCTGTAACTGATCGGATTCTGATCAATAATTAAATAAGATTCGCTGTATTCAGCACCAAATCTGTAAAAAATAATATTATTGTTACTTCTGCTATTACCAAAAGATGCATATTCAAGCCCAAGGGAATACCGGGTACTGTTCCTGGTTCGCATAAGTGATTGGTTAAAATTTATTTCTGACCAATATTCTCTTTCATAATCAATTCCTGCCCTGAAAGATTTTTCGCTTACAGCTAATCCGACTCCAAGATTCCTGGGTATTCTGAATTCTTTTTTTTGGGTCTTTAGTTCTTCAAATGAACTAGCTGTTGTAATGGATGATTCACTGTTGGTTCTCAGGGTTTTACCATTTCCATAGATAATCCCTATGCTGTAGTCCCATTTGTTTCCTTTGATCTTATAATTCAACCCGTAATCGAGATAGAAGTTGGAGAAAGTATTTTTATCCTTATAGGAGTATAAACCATCTGATGAAGCTTCAGTCCGGTTGATGGAACCAAAAAGGAAAGACGCATTCACCCCAAGAAAAAGATTGTTTGAAAGTTCGTAAGAATTTCCGAGATAAACTTTGTTAACTCCCCCATCTCCTTCAAATGTCTTGTTAAATTCTGAGTTACTTCCCTCAATATTAGAAGTGGTATTTATTTTATACCCTACAGAGCTATAGGGAACAATGCCAAAACTGGTACCCACTCTGGGTACAGATCTGAAACTCATCGTAAAATACTTAAGATTTGCATCGAATAATGCCTGATTGCTGGACTTTGTTCTATAAGAAGTGTACTTTGCAAACAGTCCGATATCAAAAAGAGTTTGAAGACTGTCTAATCCTCCATAAGAAGCCGGATTTACAGTATTCAGAGTAGTACCCGATAAAAATGCAATGCCGGTCCCCCCAAGGGCACTACTTGTACCTGCACAATTGCCTGCCTGAGTGCCCATGCCAAAAATGGAATAAGGTGAGGAAGTAAGTTGTGAATGAGCTGTCTCGATTGTGCAAAAGACAATAATTAATAGCAGAACATTATTTTTTAATTTATTAAACATAATCAGACTAATAAGTTACATAATAAAGTTTCAGCTTCACCCTGGGAGCTTTACCTTCAATCTCCAACCGGTCAATTGTGGTATATAATTTTTTCTGGACAACACCTACAAATATCCCATGATCATAATTGAAATAATTGTCCGCCAATTCATTTGAAATAAAAGGAGTTATGTCAAAAGTGTAGCTGGTATTTTCATTATATAATTTATCAAGAACAAATGTTCCTTTCACCGGATTCCCGGACCGATCTGACAGATATCCATTAATATCGTTATGTTTATCCGTGTCATACAGATAGAGATTTCCCGGTAAAATGAAACGGTCGTAGCTATCTTTAACCGGAACAATAATCAGATCAGCTTTCAACAGTTTCCATCTGTTTTTCAGAAAGAGATCCTGCAAAGTCGGAAACTGGATTTTCGGTAATAATCCAATCCCGGCCTGCATGTAGCATCTGCCATCAGATTGCTGACTTAATATTCTATGATTTGCTAAAGAATCAATAGCAGCCAGTCTGCTTTTGGCAAAATCATGTTGTATGTTATTAAATTGTCGGGTATCGCTGGACAATTTAATGGAGATAACATAGTTTTTTACTGTTTCATCAGTCACATGATAATAAATCTTAAAATATGTGTGTGACGAATCCGCATCAAACCCGAGAACTGCATTGTTATTCTCATTGCCAGAAGTAAGAACAAACCCTTTAATATAATCCAGGAATAGATCACTTGAGCTTACATTATTATCTTTATTTTTAAATAAGGTGAAAAGGGTATCTCCGTATTCATTAACATGGATTCTTAGAATGCTATCTGAGGAGGTAGGATTGGGATAGAAGAGCTTGCTTCCGATTGCGTCTTTTGCATATTCGAATTTTGAAACATTATACAATGAACCATTGCTGTTAAGCGTAATATTTTCTTTAAGCTGGTGGATGCTCACGGACATCAGAGCTGTTGTGTCACCGTAAGAGTATCCTGAGTATGACAAAAAGAAAGTACACGAATCATATATTGCTTTTTCACTGATCTCAGAATAAGACGGCAATCCCACTTCAAAATAATTTGTGCAGGTTATTTTCCCGAATTCATTATCTTTATAATTACCAACCAAAGCAACTCCGGTTGCTGATGTCAACAAAGAATCGAGCAACACTGTGGATAAATCAACTCTGAAAGTATCCGTTAATACCATGTTTGTCTGAGATTCAACAAAATCGCTTCCGAGCGAAAATTTATTTGCATTTGAACATGAGATGCAGAAAGCTGATAAAAGAAAAAGAATAAAACACAGGTAAAAAAAAATTTTGCTGCCCATTTTTTCATTATTAATGAATACCTGACCATCATTGCAATTATAATTTGTACAAATAAAAATCATCCGGTACTTAAAACAAAGCATAGTGTACAAACAAGGCAAAAGAGTAGACTTACAGGCACAATGGAAAGATATTATGCAAACCGGGAATAGCTTTTTCTTTCATAATTGATGTTCGAGTACAAACATTATCGATTAATAGCACTTGATGGTCTACGTATTCGGGCAATATATCTACTACCCTTTTATTTATATCCTGCTTCAGATAAGTTTGTTTCATTATTAATTAAAATAGTGTAAAATGAAACAAAAAACGATAATGCTTTTTGCTCTGCTATTCTTATTTATGCTTACTTTCTCATTCTTAAATTCATGTTCAAAGGATGATACAAATGATCTGGTTGGAAACTGGGTGTCTGTATCTGATTTTGATGGTTTGCCACGAAGTGATGCCGTAGGCTTTTCAATTGGCACTAAAGGATATGTAGGCACCGGCTATGATGGAGATAAAAGGCTAAATGATTTTTGGGAATATGACGTTGATAAAAATTCATGGTCCCAAAAGGCTGACTTCCCTGGAATTGCCAGAAATGCCGCAGTCGGTTTTGCTACTGATACAAAGGGATATATAGGGACAGGCTATGATGGCAGGAACAAATTAAATGATTTCTGGGAATATGATCCCGGGACAAATACATGGAATAGAAGGGCTGATTTTGGAGGTTCTCCAAGATATTCTGCTGTAGCGATGTCAATTAACAATAAAGGTTATATAGGAACCGGATATGATGGTAACTTTCTAAAGGATTTATGGGAATATGACCCCGAAAATGATACATGGACACAAAGAACCAGTATAGGGGGGAGCAAAAGAACAGATGCTGCAAGTATGGTCATTGATGGGAAAGGCTATATTCTCACAGGAATAGATAACGGAGTTTATCAGACCGATATGTGGGAGTATGACCCGGGGACAGATGTGTGGACTAAAATGAGGGCAATCACAAATTCCAGTAGTGAAAATTATGATGATAAATATAAAACAATAGTCGGAACATCGAAGGTAGGATTTTCAATAAATGGGAAAGGATATCTTGCAACCGGAGGTCAGAGCGCTAGCAAAGATGTCTGGGAATATAATCCCATAACTGATCTTTGGACTGAAAAAACCGGATTTGAAGGAAGCGCAAGAGCAGATGCCGTTGGCTTTGCTATAGGAAATCTGGGCTATATAACTACCGGTAAAAGCGGATCTTATTATTTTGATGACATATGGTCGTTTTATCCTGATGCCGAATATGACAAGAATGATAAATAAAAAGTTCTTCCCTGGGGTCGTAACCTTCATTTTATTGACAGTAATTGCAGTTTTTTACATAACGCGAGAACAAAAATACCAGATATATCTTTATAAAACTGAACAGGGTTGGGGTTATGATATTTCCTTTCAGAAGAAACTATTTATCCATCAGCCTTTTATGCCTGCCGTGAAAGGGCAGGTTGCTTTCACTGACAGGAAATCTGCAAGAAAAACGGCAGTTTTGGTTGTGAAAAAACTCAGGCATAACCAATTACCCGGTATTTCAACAGATGAATTAAAATCCATAGTTAGGTTTTGAAATCAGCAGTAGGTCTTTTCATTTTTTTAAGGCTTTGGAATCTCCAAAGCCTTTTTTTCACTTATCGAAACGGGCATATAACTGCATCATTAGCAAATCGACGTCAGCAGAACATTAATTAGTAAGTGATTTTTCTTATTTTTGTCTCACAAAAATAAGAAGTATTAATATAAGCATATATGCCATCAATATCAGATAAAGGCAAGTCAATGCCTGCATCACCAATAAGAAAACTTGTTCCGTATTCAGAAGAAGCAAAACGTAAAGGGAGAAAGGTATATCATCTTAATATAGGACAACCTGATATACCTACACCCGAGGTGGCTCTTAAAGCATTGCGCAATATTAATCTGAAGGTGATCGAATACAGCCATTCGGCAGGTAATGAATCGTATCGCCGCAAGCTCGCGGTTTATTATCAGAAGATAGGAATAAATATTGACCATACTGAAATGCTGATTACCACTGGCGGATCAGAGGCAATTCTTTTTGCACTGATGGCATGTGTAAACCCGGGTGAAGAAGTTATTACTCCTGAACCGTTCTATGCAAATTACAATGGTTTTGCCACGACTGCCGGGATAAAGATTGTTCCTGTAACATCATATATAAAAGATGATTTTGCCCTCCCTCCGATTGAGGATATTGAAAAAAAAATAACCTCAAAAACGAAGGGTATCATTGTCTGCAATCCCAATAATCCTACAGGTTATCTCTATTCAAAGAATGAACTTCTTCATCTGAAAGAGATAGTAAAGAAACATGATATTTTCCTGTTTTCCGATGAGGCATACAGGGAGTTTTGCTATGATGGCGCAGAACATTTCTCTGCGATGAATCTGGAGGGAATTGAGAATAATGTAATCCTTCTAGATTCAGTATCAAAACGATACAGTGAATGTGGAGTCAGGATAGGTGCACTGATTACAAAAAACAAAGAGATCATATCAACTGCCCTCAAATTTGCACAGGCCCGCCTCTCACCTCCGGGACTCGGACAAATAGTAGGAGAAGCGTCAATTGATACGCCCGATTCATATTTTAAAGAGGTTAACAGAGAGTATACCGCTCGAAGAGATTATATGGTTGAAGCACTTAATAAAATCCCGGGTGTTTATTGTCCTAAACCAAAAGGAGCATTTTACACGGTTGTAAAACTACCGGTAAGTGATACAGACAAATTTGCTCAATGGCTGCTTGAGGAGTTTGAGTATAAGAATCAAACCGTCATGGTTGCTCCGGCATCTGGGTTCTATTCCACTCCGGGATCAGGTAAAAACGAGGTCCGTATAGCCTACGTTTTAAAAATAGAGGATCTGAAGAATGCGATTCTGGTTCTGGAAGAGGCACTAAAAGTGTATCCTGGAAGGTTGTAATAATGACTCAAAGGCTTAACGGCTCAAAGGCGCAACGGAATAAATTATGGATTATTGCGAATTAACTCTGACTTTCAGCAGGTTTGACAATATGCCTTGAGCAGAAGTAAACAAGTTCGTTCATTTCTGTCATATCAACAATTTTAAAGCCATTTTTCTGCAACATTTCCGAAACATATCTTTTATCCAGCTCGCTGTCTGTTTTAGAATCCAGCAGATTAATCACATTTTTGGTCAATCTTGAGATCAATCCATTAGCCTTTATGGTTCTGTAGTCAGAAAAACAGCCTATGAAAATTACATCAGGTGGCAAAATGTTATGCAGGGATTCAAGAAAAATTTCTACATCTTTTATCAGGTTGAGCTTTTTGAGTATTAACAGCGTCTTTATGGCCTTAAAGTCATTTTTATCAAAATAAAAAAAATGATCGGGATAGATTATCAGAATATCAGGATCCTGAATAAGTTTAAAATTTTTAAGATAATTGAAAAACATTATCCCTCCCTCAACTGTCAGTCCAAAATTGTCGGGGCTGAACACGGGCTTTTCAGAAGATACTTTTTTTGTATAACTGACAGTATTTTCGTTTTCGCTATTTAATAGGCTATTACTCAAGATAAAGGATAATTGTAAAAAGTCTAAATTTAAATTTAGGTCAAAATCAGTTGCAAACAATGTTTATGAGCTAAAGGTACAAAAAAAAGTTAACATTTATAGAAAATTTGGGTGTTGTTCTATTTTTGGCGGATAAAGGCTGATAGTGAAAACCCTAATCAATCGAGTAGAGCCATGCGGAGGGGTCAATATCACGCTGGAACTCTTTCAGGAACGATTTCGCCTCGGATATATTTTCAAAAGACTTTATTGAAACCAATTCAACCCTGGCTCTGTTCCTGCCGGTCCCAATAATAATCTCCGCTTTATACCCTTTGCTGAAATATTGTCTTGCACGCAGTACCGCGTTTTCATGACTGGCGAAACTGCCGGCTATTATTTTGTAGTCTTTCCCTGATTTATTCTGAATAATATTTTGTTTCGCAGGCTTTACAGATGAATTCCGGTCTGGTTCCCCGGGAACTTTACTGTTCACCTGAATTCTTTTCGAAGAGTCGGAGATAATCTTATTGTCCTGGTTTGAGCAAAATAGTTCTTTTTTTAACGATTTGTTCCCAGAGATTCCTTCAACTCCGAAATGCCCGAATGAAGAAATAAATAATGACAATGAAATCAGGATAATTACATAAAACCCTCTTCTAATCTTGTATCTGAAATCAGGCATTATAGTTTATAATTTTTAGAATAGTTCAAAAATACAAAATCTTTGAGGTATTACAATAAATATTATCTTTGGTTGTTCTAAAGAGGGAAAAGGAATACATTTGAATGGCTCAGAAATTTGTCAATCAGTCTTTAAGCGAATTCTCTGACTTAAATACAGATGTTTACGTTCTGAGGCGTGTATAGTCTTTGAAATGTGTGAATTGTATAAATTTTTTCCAAAGTTATGTAATGTACCATTTAATGATCATTGTCAACTTTGCACATAAATTATTACACAAATAAACAGATGAAAAAGATGTATAATTTTCTGGGCCGTATTCTATTAATAATATTTTCTGTCTTTGCATATGTTCCGGCTCTGATAATTCTGATTATTTCAGATATTAGAGAAGAACGCAGAATAAGGCATAGCCTCGAAAATAATAATTTAGTGAAATTTTCACACAAGAAAGGTACAAAGTCAAAACCGACTATCTCCGCTTCCTATCAATTTGTCTCTGATTCTGTTTAATCTGTTTCTTTCCGCACCAGGAAAACTTCAATCTAATTCAGGAGTTCAATACTAACATTTATAAATACTTCTCTCAGCTTAATTTAAAAGCAGTAAAACGATTTATTCATATAACAGATATCTCTTCCTGATTTTAGAAAATCTAGCCAACCCCTCTTTCCAAGTAGCTTTGATCTCTCTGGTGCTCATCCCCTTCTGAATCTGCTCCCTTAAAACCGGTCCTCCTGCAAGTACATCGAAATAATTGTTAAAGAATTTTTCCTTTTTCGGAAAATCATTATAAGCTTTTATCAGCCATTCGAGATTAAGTTCAGGCTTTGGGACAAGGTTCATTTTAATTGCATCTCTAAGGTCGGTTCCAAAACATTTGACACCCATTAGCGGCGGATTCCTCGCGCCTGCAGTACTTTCGGGAGTNNGATGTACCGCGACCCAGAGAAAGAGTGGTTCCCTCAAAAAAACATAGTGATGGATAAAGATAAACCGAGGTCTGATTTGGCAGGTTTGGAGATGGTTTGACAGGAAGCTCATATAGAGTACTATGTTTATAGTTCTTACATTTAATAACTACAAGGTCGCATTTTATACCACCTTTTAGCCAGGATTCACCATTCAGCATACCAGCATACTCTCCGACTGTCATCCCATGAACGACAGGGACAGGATCCATCCCAACAAAGGAACTATATTTTGTATCGAGAATATTTCCGTCAAAATAAAACCCATTTGGATTTGGCCTGTCAAGAATGATGCATCTGATTTTGTTTTCTGCGCATGCTTCAAGAAGATAATGCAAAGTTGATATATATGTATAAAAACGGGTACCTACGTCCTGAATGTCAAAGAGTACAACATCTATTCCCGCAAGATCTTCTTTGGTAGGCTTCAGATGATTCCCGTAGAGGCTTACAATTCTTACACCGGTATCAGTATCTTTTCCGTTTTCAATCGTTTCACCGGCATCTGCCAGGTTTCTGAAACCGTGCTCAGGAGCAAATATGACATTTATACTGAGGCCAATCCTCAAAAGGGTGTCCACAAGATGTTTATGGCCCACCATGGAGGTCTGATTTGCCAGTACGGCAACTGATTTGCCTGTGAGCAGGCCTTTGTACTGTTCAATCTGATTTGCACCCGGAATAGGAAGTTTGTTCTCCTCTATACATTTAGAAGGCATACATATCAGGGTCGAAAATGCTAGTGCCAAAAGAATTTTATGCATCGTTTTTTGTTTTGTATCTGTAAATCTATGATTTTTTTTTAATCTCTGTGGTTCTCAATGGTCCCGATAGCTATCGGGACTCTGTGTCACTCTGTGAAATAAAAAATAAGGAATGACACAGAGGGTCACAGAGTATTCACTGAGTTGCACAGAGTATTTTACCTTTAATTTCTTAAATTTGGGGACTTTTCAGAATAATGAATTTACCATATTTCATAGCACAACGGCTGATTAAAGGAAGACGTGAAGAGACTTCGTTTTCACGCCCGATAAATGTAATAGCAATTATCGGTATTGCTATGGGCCTGGCTGTGATGATTCTGTCAGTTTCCATTCTCACAGGTTTTAAACAGCAGATCAGGGAAAAAGTAGTCGGATTCGGATCACATATTCAGATATTGAATTTCGATTCTAATATTTCATTCGAAACCACCCCTATAAGTGATACGCAGAAATTTATTCCCGTTATAAAAAAGATTCCAGGTATAGAACATATCCAGGTATTTGCGACCAAGGCCGGGATAATAAGAACAGATGAAGATATTCAGGGTGTTGTCCTAAAAGGAATAGGAAGCGATTTTGACTGGAATTATTTTAAAAGCAACATGGTGGAAGGCTCTGCCTTTGCAGTCTCGGATACCGGGCTTCCCAATAATAATGTGATAATATCAAAAAAGATAGCCAGTATGTTAAGACTGAAAAAAGGCAATTCTTTTACGATGCTTTTTATCCAGGATCCGCCCAGAATGAGAAAATTTACAATCAGTGGAATTTATGAGACAAGCCTCGAAGAATTTGACAAGATGTATGTNNATCTTTGACTGGCTCAATTTTCAGGATGTGAATGTCATAGTAATCATCTTACTGATGCTAATTGTTGCAGGATTCAATATGATCTCGAGTCTGCTTATCCTCATCCTTGAAAAAACCAATATGATAGGTGTTCTAAAATCGCTTGGCGCTGAAGACAAAACAATACGAAGAATGTTTCTTTATCAGGCAGCATATCTTATCGGCAAGGGATTATTCTGGGGCAATTTTATTGGTATTGGGATTGCCTGGCTTCAACTTAAAACCGGAGTGATTACTCTCGATGCTTCTTCTTACTATATTAAAACAGTTCCTGTTAATCTTGAACTTATACACATACTTATACTCAATGCCGGAACAATGGCTGTTATCATATCAATGCTTATTGTACCATCGCAGTTAATAACCAGGATCACACCGGTCAGGGCAATAAGATATGACTAGAAGCTCAGGCAAAAAACCGTTTCCTTTCCGGGCACCGATTTCACTTTTAGGTTTCCTCCATGCACTTTCATTATCTGTCTTGAGATACTCAGGCCTATACCGGAACCATTTTGACGCGTGGTAAAGAACGGAACAAATATTTCATCAAGGTTTTCGGCAGTAATACCCGAACCATTGTCAATTACGCATATTTCAGGATGGTTATTTAAACAATCGGAAACAACGATCGTTATCTTTGTATCAGCGTTATTTTCGTTTGCTTCCAGTGCATTTTTAAGCAGATTAATCAATACCTGTGAAATAAGATTCTGATCCGCAAATATTTCGAGTTCTGGATTTGCCAGCGATATTGACAGATCAGAGCTTCCACTCATTTCAAGTGAATTATAAAGGACCTGTACGCGCCTCATCAATTCGGAAACTTTGAATAACTTCTTAACCGGTTCGGGCACACGGGTCAGTTTCCTGTATGATTCAACAAATGACATGAGTCCATTTCCCTGCTCCTTAATAACATTCAGCCCCAGCAAAGTGGTGGCTATTGTCTTCGCATTTACGTGTCCCGGAGATATAGGTTTTCCTTCTGAACTGAAAATATTAGACAGACTCTCCGAAAGTGATGTAATGGGAGTAATTGAGTTCATGATTTCATGCATCAGTACCCTTATAAGCTTCATCCACGAATCGATCTCTTTTTCATCAAGCTCATTTTTGATATCCTGGATTGAAAGAATTACCAGTTCATCTGAATGTGTCCTGAAAGAAGTGGCTTTCAGTGAAAGCTGTATTTCAGTTCCTTCAGCAGAAATAGCTATAAGTTTTCTCTCAAATGGCTTAATGCTGTTTATGGTCTCAAAGAGCTTGGAGTCTTTGCGTTCGATTTGCTGTAAATGAGTAAGGACATCCATTGAAAGAAGTTTTTTTGCAGCTGAATTTGCGTGCAGAATAAATCCTTTATCATTGTATGTGATGATCCCTGTTGCTAGATGTTCGAGCAATGTTCCGAAATATTGTTCCTGCTGTCTGTTCTCAATCTTAAGCTGCTGAATCTGTTTGTTCACCTTATTCATGCTGTTATACAGCTCATTTAATGAAGCATTACCTGTTTCTGTAGGGAAAGCGAGGTTTGAATCATCATTCCTGACGGAGTCAAAGAAAAATCTGATCTTCCTGTTTGTGCTGTTAAGATAAGATATCAGATTTGCTGTACTAAAAGTCAGCATAAGCAGTAAAATAATTGATACACGCAGCGAATGATAGATAAGTATAAAATAACACAGCAAAGCCGAGAGAATTACTATTAATAAAACTCTTAGTATGATATTAAAGTACAGGTTTCTGCTGAACATCATTCGGATCTTTTAATTCTGTTATATAGAGTCTGCCGGGTTATGCCAAGTTGATCGGCCGCGGCAGTGAAGTTACCATTGTTTTTTTCAAGGGCCAGCTGAATCATTTGTTTTTCCATCTCTTCAAGAGTACTGACTGAACTATTAAAATTGACCGGACTGCCTGTTCGCAGATATAAATCTTCGGGTTTTATAATATTTGATTCACTTAATATTACAGCTTTTTCTATAGTGTGCTGCAGCTCACGGATATTACCCGGCCAGGAATACCTGAGAAGCTTATCATGAGCCTGCTGGTTTATTTTCAGGTTTGGCTTGTTATATTTGTTTGTATATTTTTTCAGAAAGAATTCAGCAAGGGTGAAAATGTCATTTCCCCGGTCTCTCAAAGGGGGGAGTTCAACTTGTATTGTGTTAATCCTGTAAAGCAGATCCTCACGGAATAAACCCTCATGTACCATGTTTTCCATATTCTTGTTTGTGGCACATATCAGACGAATATCGGTGGGAATAAGCTGGTTTGACCCGATTCGCGAGAACTGACGATTTTCAATTACTGAGAGAAGCTTGGCCTGAAGATGAAATGACAGATTTCCTATTTCATCAAGAAAAAGTGTGCCTTTATTTGCAAATTCAAACTTCCCCTGGCGATTTTCGTGCGCATCAGTAAAAGAACCTTTAACATGGCCGAACAGTTCACTTTCAAAAAGAGTTTCGCTAAGTGACCCCATGTCTACGCTTACGAGTACCTCTTTTGCTCTCCCTGACAGACGGTGTATTTCCTGGGCGATGAGTTCCTTACCGGTGCCGTTTTCTCCTGTAATCAGTACATTGGCATCGGTTTTTGCAACTTTTCTAACCAGGTTAAGTACGCTCATCAGTTGCGGAGAAGAACCTATAATGTATCTCTGCTCACGGTTCATCTCCTTTTTAAGTTCAGTCTCCCGTTCTTTAAGCTTCTGAACCTCTTTCTTTGAAAAATTAAGCTGGATTGCAAGTTTTAGTGTTGCAAGCAATTTATTATTATCCCACGGTTTGAGAACGAAATCTGAGGCACCTGACTTGAGAGCCCTGACAGCTGTATCAATATCCCCGTAAGCCGTAATCATAACAACAGATATTTCAGGTTTAGTCTCTTTAATTCTCTCGAGCCAGTAAATTCCTTCATTCCCGGTATTTACTCCGGCTTTAAAATTCATATCAAGTATCACAAGGTTATAATCCTTTCTGGACAATTCAGTAAGTATCTGGTTAGGATTTGAAAGCAGTGTAACCTCATGAAATTCAGGGATGAGTAGTATTTCAATAGCGCT
>PMIL01000353.1 GCA_003157075.1 Bacteroidales bacterium
TTTTCAGCTTCATCATATTGTTTTATCAATAAAAGGTTTTTTATATATGCTCCCAGATAAGCAGGATTTTCGGGATATATTTTATGCAGACTTTTACTATAAATAGCAGCCTTAGAGTAATTATTTTCATAACTCAGGAATATTTCTGTAAGAAAGGTGTATGATTCAGCTTTCATTATGATAGAATTCCTGGCAACTATTCCCAAGTCCTCCAATCCCTTAACTTTGCTTCCTTTGGGAAAAAGAAACGCAAGGGTTTTATATATAGGATGTGCATCAGGATAAGCTTCACGGAAATAGTTATAAATGCCAGTGAAAAAATAGAAATCTGAATACAGTGAAGTAAATGCGAAAGATCGTCTTATGCACTGATAAGTGCTGGTTGCAATAGGAAAAACCTCAAAACTAAGGTCATTATCAGTATAAAATAGCAAAAGCATCCCGCGGGCGCACAGATTAACGAGAAGTATCTCCGCTTCTGTCGACGGATCTTTGTTCTTATCACATAATTCAATACTTTTACGCATATCTGCTTCAAAGGACTCCCTTGCAGGGGAAGTTGTGACAAGCGGATAGTTTTTCCAAAATGTCATCATACCAGTAAAAAGATAATTAACCGGATGTCCCGGATATAATCTGCCCAGCTCTTTACTTACTTTATCAGCGTTAGTGAAATCAAAGTTGTATACAAAATCAATACCTCTCTTAATCAGCTTAATAGAACTTGAATCTTTAAGAATCTGACCTTGCAGTGATGATATATTCAGACACGAAACCAGTCCGATTAGGATTAGTGATATTTTGTATTTCCTGACCAATTCGATTCTTTAAAACTTTTTGCATGAATGTTTGTTCATAACTTTGAAAGTTATTATGAAACATATTCTTTGGTATAGAATCTAACAACTGATCATTATGAATGTTCATAGTATTTTAACCGGAACCTGTTCTCTTCATTGCAGACATTAAAATCAATCAAACAATTTGTATAAGTTGACTATCTTTAAGAGGAATTTTAAATAAAAGAGAAACTAATTATGAATTAATTTAATTTCAAACCTGAAGAAAGGCATATAAAATATAAATCAACCATAACATCAATCACAATAATGATCAATTATACAGCCACATATACAGATAAGTATCAGTTAGCAATGTCACAGGTTTATTTCCTCAAAGGTCAAAAGGAAACTAAGGCTGTATTTGATTACTTTTTCAGGAAATTGCCTTTTAATGCAGGATATGCAATTTTTGCCGGATTGGAGGATCTTCTGAACACATTGGATATTTTAAAATTTGACAAAGATGATCTTGAGTATCTGCAGGAACTTGGTTTTCATACGGATTTTATAAGTTTTCTTAAAGAATTCAGATTTTCAGGCAATATTTACAGTTCGGAGGAAGGTGATATGGTTTTTCCTGTTCGCCCTGTCCTTCAGATTGAAGCAAATATAATTGAAGCCCAGATTATCGAAACGCTCCTCCTTAATATCCTGAATTTTCAGACATTAATCGCCACTAAAGCAAGCAGGATGCGTCAGGCCTCCGAAAAACGGGGTTTAATAGATTTTGGTTTACGAAGGGCCCAGGGTCCTGGTGGGTATTATGCCAGCAGAGCTGCCTTCATAGGAGGTTTTGATGGTACTAGCAATGTCCGGGCTGGTCGTGATTATGGTATCCCTGTCTCGGGCACAATGGCACACTCTTTTGTTGAGAGTTACGATGATGAATTGACTGCATTTCTGCATTTTGCTGAAGTCCAGCCCGATGATTGTGTCCTGGTTGTCGATACATATGATACTCTTAAAAGCGGTTTGCCCAATGCAATTACTGTAGCAAAAAAAATGGAAGAAAAGGGCCATCGTCTCAATGGTATCAGGCTGGATAGTGGTGATCTTGCCTATCTTGCAAAAGAAAGCCGTAAAAGATTGGATAGTGCAGGTCTTACTTATGTCAGAATTGCTGTTTCAAACCAGTTAGATGAGTATATCATAAAGAGTCTTCTTGAACAGCAGGCTCCGATTGATGTATTTGGCGTTGGAACCAGCCTTGTAACAGGTCATCCTGATTCTGCACTTGACGGAGTATATAAGTTATCATTGGCAAATGGCAAACCCAGGATAAAATTGTCGGAGAATTTAAGCAAAATAACACTCCCTCACAGAAAGCAGGTATTCCGGATAACTGATAATGATAATATGTTCATCGGAGCTGATGCAGTTACCATGGCTGATGAACCTGATATAGATATAATGTATCATCCGTTGTATCCACTTAAGTCTCTTTCCATTTCAAAGTTTAAGAAAGAACCATTGCTGCAAAAGGTTATGGCAAATGGTAAAAGGGTAATTCCTCACAGGTCACTTCCGGAAATAGCAAAATTCAGCCTGAATAGGCTGGCAAATCTTCCTGAGGAATATAAACGATTTGACAATCCTCATATTTATAAAATTGGAATTAGTAAAAATCTTGAAAATGAACGCAACAGGCTGATTCAGGAATTTAAAAGATAATAACAAATGAAAACGCTTATAATGATCGATGTGCAGAATGATTTCATGCCCGGAGGTTCTCTGGCAGTGCCGGGCGGCAACCTGATCGTTCCTGTAATAAACAGGATACAAAGCCATTTTGATCTTATTCTGGCTACTCAGGATTGGCATCCTGTAAACCATAAGAGCTTTGCATCAAACCATTTTGGTACAAAACCCTTTGACAGGATGGTTCTTCATGGTTCGCTTCAAACCCTGTGGCCTGATCATTGTATTCAGGGTACCACCGGTGCGGAACTGGACAAGAATATTGAGTCTGACAGAATTGCTGCCATCTTCAGGAAAGGAATGGATCCTGAAGTAGACAGCTATAGCGGCTTTTATGACAATAATCATGCACTGAGCACTGGATTGGCCGGTTACCTTAAAGAAAAGGGAGCAAATGAAATTTGCTTCTGCGGTCTGGCTGCTGACATATGTGTTTATTATTCAATACTGGATTCAATACTGGAAGGCTTTTTCGCTACGTTTATTGAAGACGCGTCCAGTCCGTTGTATCCTGAAAAATTTGATGATATAAAATGTGAACTCGCAAAAGTGGGAGTACGCTTTGTTCATAGCCGTGAACTTCTTGCAGATTAAAAATGCAGCTAAGAAGAAGCTGGTATCTTCTTGAAACTTACCATCTTGCGGTTGGCTTCATCCCATAACCCAAGCGTTAAGGCTTTAAACGTTTTAAATAAAACAATTGGTTTAACATCACTGAAAATTTCATTCTCACAATGACATTTCTCCAGGTAGTAATTGGGTATTCTTGAACTAAGGTGATGAACGTGATGAAACCCGATATTCCCGGTAAACCATTGCAGCACAGCCGGCAATTTAAGATATGAACTGCCTCTTATTGCTGAAACTTTATAATCCCATTTATTCTCACGCTCCCAATAAACATCATCAAACTGATGTTGAATATAGAACAGCCAAAGACCCATGCAATGAGATATAAGGAGGACCGGTATCTGGATCAGAAGGTAAGCTTTAAAGCCAATCAGCATGCTGATTAGTATTGCCTCAATAAGCAGTATGACGTTAGTAAGATATACATTTTGTTTCTCCAGCTTTGTCATCCGTTTTGAGGTAGTTCTGTTCTGAAAAAACACCATAAGGAGAGGGCCAATGGTAAACATAAAGAATGGATTCCTGAAAGCCCTGTAAAAGAATCGATTCCCTTTTGAAGACTTCTTATACTCATCTACTGTCATTGTCCATACATCGCCAATTCCTCTTTTGTCAAGATTACCCGATGTTGAATGATGGATCCAATGCTGATGATGCCATTTAAAAAATGGTGTAAAAGCAATAATTCCCATAATCATCCCTACTATGTTATTTGCTTTTTTTGAAATGAAGAACGATCTGTGACCACAATCGTGGAATATAATAAATATCCTGACCAGAAATCCTGAAGCTAAAATTGAGAGCAAAAGAGTGACCAGGTATGAGTACTCAAGACTACGATACATCAAATACCACATAATTATGTACGGTACTACGGAATTGCAGATTTGCCAAATACTTCTCTTCAGATCAGGTCGGTTATACTTCATTATTACACTTTCCCAGGATCTGTCAGATTCGTGGAGGGCAACATTATCAGCATTATTATTTATCATTATAAAATAATTTAAATTATGTCCGGGTGTCTTTTCCGGATACCTTTGGACAAAGGTATATTTGCATTATTTCTAATACAAAAAAGAGTGATAAACGATCCGGATTTTGGGATTAATAATGCAGTTGTATGGCAGGTGTTAAAAACGATGGGTGGTTGGCATTCACCCCTGACAGGATTAAACAGCTTCCTTGAGTTTTAGAAGATATTGCCGTGATACAGGGACAGGCTCATTGAGTCCCCTAATGGTAAGCCAATGATTATGATTATTCCTGTTAAGTTTCTCAATGTAATGCAGGTTCACTATGCACACCCTGTGGCATCGTAAAAAATTAGAGTATTGTTTTATCTGGAGTTCAATATTCTTCATGGTATTTCGAATCAGTTTTTTCTTATAACTATCTCCCTCCCGGTATATAATTTCCACATAGTTATCGGCTGATTTAATCAATGCCACCTCTGAGACCTGTAAAGTGAATTTTTCTGAATTATTTTCAGAAGGAAAGTCTATGGATTTGTTCAGAATATCTTCTTCGTATTTTTCAACCTGTTTCTGCATTATTTTCTTTTCAACAATAAGAACTTCGTTTTGCTGTTTCAACTCATTGACAAGATCAATAACTGTCAGGGCCAAAGGGGGCACCAGGCAGATAAGCACCACTTTAAATGTGATGAAAAAGGTAATTCCCACTAAGCCCACATAGCGCAGATAAAATACAAAAGCAACTGAACTCAACAGAAAAATCATAAAACCATTAAAGTAAGCTGGCAGGAAAAATTCGTTTCCTTCAGGATTATTCCTTCGTAAAATACCTGGAATTGTTATTCTGACCAGAACCATAATTAAAAAAACTATGGTTCCCAATCCTCCTACAAACAGAAGACTGTTATTAAAGTCGAAGTCAGTAAAAGGAAAAGGTCGGAAAAAAAGGACAAAAAGAAACACGCCGAAACTTATACTTAGTAATCTGCTGAGTTCTTCCTTTAAATCATTGATAAATTGATCCAGCTTTCTACTCATTCAAATCACATTTGGCTATGAAGATAATATCAGAATTCGGAAATTGTTCATCAGAAAGCTAATAAATTAATTATATGATCCTGCAGATTACCCGTTACACAAATATTGATAAATTTGTAGAGAGGAGAATAATAACCCAATTATTTTTATGAAATGAAGAAAAATAACCTGAAACTGAAACTGCTGTATTCAGTTTTATTAACATTTTTGATTTTTTTGACCATAAACACTGAAAAAGCCTCAGGACAAATCAAAGAAAGAAACATCCTGGTCAGTGAAGCCAGATCGATAGATCTTGCTAAATCGCTTATTTCAGATTTCTCCTGGAATAAATTACCCGGTTATAAGAATCGTCAATTTTGGGAAAGCATACCTTCAAACCTCAGGAAAGATTATATAGCAAGGGCTGAAAGCTATCTGGATTATAGCTGGCCTGCAGTAAAAGCCACTGACTATCTGGAGATTATACGTTCAGGTGATCGGAGGCAGGATATTTATGCAGCACCAAGCAGAGCTCTGAATTCACTTGTAATCGGTGAGCTGGTTGAAGGTAAAGGCCGTTTTATCGATCAGATTATAAATGCTGTCTGGTTTTACAGTGAACAGACATGGTGGGGATGGTCAGCCCACCTCTATATGCAGAAAGCACCATCGGGTTTGCCCGATATAAATGAACCGACTGTTGATCTGGGTGTCAGCGAAATAACAAATGATCTGTCATTCACCTGGTATCTGTTTAAAGATGAGTTTGATAAGATTCATCCATTGATTTCTCAACGACTGAAACAGGAAATAAAAAACAAAGCTCTGATACCATACCTTGAAAGAAATGATTTCTGGTATATGGGTTTTGCCGGAGGACGACCCAATAACTGGAATCCCTGGATCAATTATAACATGCTAAACAGTTTTCTTCTCCTTGAGGATGACCCTGTTAAGAAGCTGGCAGAAGTACAAAAGATAGTGAATTCACTTGATAAATTCTTAAATGGTTATCCCGATGACGGCGGCTGCGATGAAGGACCTTCCTACTGGGGCGCTGCCGGTGCCTTGCTCTATGAGAACCTCGCAATTCTTAAAGAGGCAACAGGAGGTAAATTTGATGTTTACAGCAATCCCTTAATTCGTAATATGGCAATGTATTTTTACAAAGTAAATATACATGCCCCATACTTTATAAACTTTGCTGATGCTGACGCAAAAACAGAGGGTAGTCCAAAATCTGTTTATGGATACGGTAAAGCCATTAATGATATCAGGATGCAGCAGTTTGGTGCTTACCTTGCCAATCTCGATAATTGGGGAAAGTCTATATTCTCAGGAAAAATAAGTGAACAGATTGAAGACATGGTTTTATTGCCCGAGATTTTAAAAGCAGAGGCAAAGGAGGCTCTTGTTGCTGATTTTTGGCTTCCTCAAACTGAAATAGCAGGAGCGAGGGATAAAGAAGGCAGTTTTTACGGATTCTTCTTTGGAGCTAAAGGTGGCTTTAATGCTGAAAGTCATAATCATAATGATGTCGGCTCTTGCGTGATGTATTTCGACGGAAAGCCTTGCCTTATTGACCTCGGACGGGAGGAATATACTGCTAAAACATTCAGTCCTAGACGGTATGAGATCTGGACAATGCAATCGGGATACCATAATCTGCCGGTAATCAATGGTATCGACCAGAAAGATGGTGCAGAATTCAAGGCAAAGAATACAACATTTTCTGCAAATGGGAAAAGTGCATTTTTTTCAACTGATATAGCATCGGCTTATCCTGCAAAAGCAATGGTTAAGAAATGGATCCGGACTTATACGCTGGAACGTGGCAAAAGTTTTATGATATCTGATAAGTTTGAGCTGGCACGAAGAAACGACTCAATAACCAGTTCGAACCTTATAACATATTGTAAAGTGACTCAGATTAAACCGGGTGAGCTGAAATTCGAAGGAGAAGGATTTACTTTAAAGATGACTTATAATCAGCATATTGTCACTCCTGAAATACAGTTTATAAGTATAGCTGACAAAATGCTGAAGCAGTACTGGCCAAAAGGAGTTACCCGTGTGATTTTGAAAAATATCAGTAAAGTAACGAGCGGCAGTCAGAACTTTACTTTCAGCAATATTACATCCTCCGCTATAACGGAGAAAAGCTGGCAGGCACCCTTGCAAATAGTTCAGAAACTGTCAAAAGAAAGCAGCGCTTTTAACTACTTTGAGGAGAAAGTACCTTCATATACTTTGCCTGAAGTTTTAACATCAAATGAAGGAGTGAAAGTTAGCTCTGCCGACACATGGACCAACCTCAGGCGACCTGAGATTATTGAGCTTTTCCGTAAAAATGTTTACGGGAGGGTGCCTGAGACAAAATACAAAGAGACGTTCAAAGTGGTTAATGTTGATCCTCAAGCCATGGGAGGGACAGCAATTAAAAAACAGGTTGATATTTTAATTGAATCAGGAGGGAAATCACTCACTATTAACGTGACGCTGTTCACTCCTGCTGATATGAAACAACCGGTACCGGTATTTCTTCTGATCGACCCGTGGCTGGCTGATACTACAAGCCCGCACTGGAAGCAGAAAGATGGCTACTGGCCGGTAAAAGAAGCTCTGAAGCGAGGTTACGGAATGGTAATATTTGATGCTTCACAATTGGATCCTGATAATTTTGACAATTTTAAAAATGGGATACATGGAATTCTGGATCAGAATCCGCGTCCCACAGATGCCTGGGGAACTCTGGCAGCATGGGCCTGGGGAGCAAGCCGGTGTATGGATTACCTTGTGACTGATAAAAATGTTGCATCTGATAAGGTTGCAGTTGTTGGTCATTCAAGGGCAGGGAAGACAGCACTCTGGGCCGGAGCTGAGGATACCAGATTCGCCATGGTTGTCTCAAATGAATCGGGTGCCGGTGGTGCTGCACTTGCCAGAAGAAGATTTGGTGAAACAGTAGCACGGCTGAATTCAGCATTTCCTCACTGGTTCTGTTCAAATTACAATAAATACAGCAACAGGGAAGATTCTATCCCTGTAGATATGCATATGTTACTAGCGCTTGTAGCGCCTAGAGCTTTGTATGTTGATTGTGCTGATGAGGACCTTTGGGGCGATCCAAAAGGTTCTTACTTATCTCTTTATAACGCTGTTCCTGTTTTTAATCTATTAGGCACAAATTCTGACCTTCCTCAATCCATGCCGTCGATGAATAGACAGGTAGTCAGTGGAAGAGTAGGTTTTCATATAAGGGATGGTGCTCATAATCTGATTTTAAAAGACTGGAACTGGTTTATGGATTTTGCAGATAATGTTATGAAATAGTTAGATGAAATACACCTCTTTACGATGTAGAGAGGAGATTGGGGTGAGTTGTTTTTAATTTTAAATTATAAATCAGTATATGCCAATTTCAGAACTTACAATACGGATCCCCTTTGATAAGCTGAAGTCTGAATTTTTCAGGATCCTTATTAAACATGGTTTTTCAGGACCTAAAGCTGATAAATGTGCTGATATTTTTGCGGTGAATAGCCTTGATGGAGTCAATTCCCATGGAATCAACAGGTTTCCCCGATTCATAAAAAACGTTATGGGCGGGTTTGTCAAACCTGATGCTGTCCCTTCTCTGATAAATGCTTTTGGCTCTCTTGAACAATGGGAGGGCAATCTTGGTCCCGGACCGCTCAATGCAACTTTTGCTACTGCCCGGGCTATGAAACTAGCCGGAGAAAACGGGATTGGTATGGTAACTCTGGCAAATACCAATCACTGGATGCGGGGAGGTACATATGGCTGGCAAGCTGCAAAAAATGGTTTTGTATTAATTTGCTGGACAAATACCTGCCAGAATATGCCTGCCTGGGGGGCTACTGATCCAAGAATCGGCAATAACCCTTTTGTTTTTGCAGTGCCGTATCACGATGAAGCTATTGTTCTCGATTTTGCAATGTCGCAATATTCATACGGTAAGATGGAATCACTCAAAAATGAAGGCAAAAAGCTTCCATATATCGGAGGATTCAATAAACATGGTGATTTAACAGACAATCCCGGGGAAATTCTTGAATCATGGCGGGTTTTGCCAATTGGATACTGGAAAGGATCCGGCCTGTCTTTATTACTCGATATCCTGGCAACAATTCTCTCAGGAGGACTCTCCACTCATCAGATAAACAGCTGTACTTCAGAATACAGTGTATCACAGGTTTTTATTTCGGTAAATATTAAAAATCTTCATAACTATCCGGCTATTGATAATTCAATAAATCAGATAGTTGATGATTTGCATAAATCAAATCCGGAAAATCCTTCTGAAGCTATCAGGTATCCGGGAGAACATGTGCTCCAAATCAGGCACGAAAATATTAAGGACGGTATTCCGGTAAGCAGACGTGTATGGGAAAACTTAACCAGACTATAACTTCTCTTCTTTGATTTCGATACTGATAGAAGATGAATCAGCAAAGGTCAGAATTTCATCTTTAATTTGTTCAGTGGTTTCCTGATAAGAAGTACCTAACCTGAGAAGTATTCTTTTTTGAGATCTTAAAAAAAAGATAAGATTTAAAGGGAATAATTCAATCTTTTGAATGTCTACGGCAGGTATCTCAATGGCTGGCAGAAAGATGCTCTTCTTGAGCCGGACTTTGTCTGAACTGATTTCAATAAACCTGGTTGCCCGTCCCAGTCCGGCCCACACCTGATAAACGCCAAATCCGGTAAGGAACATTATTGTAATCCAGAGAGTTTTATCCGCTTTAAGTGACCTGACATTAAAAATCAACCAAAAAACAGCTACGGCAATACATATAATGCCAAATACAATCTGAATTATTTTAACCAGTTTGCTGTTTTCAGCTGAACTCAATAAGAAGTATTTCTTCTCCATCTGCTTTTTTCCGGCAATTTATTCCTTTTTAATAAGAATCCAAAATATGCAATTTGGTGTATAGCGACAATGAAGTATAATTCCATTTAACATACCAATACATGTTTTTGAGCCCTGAAAGGGCGGCATATTGACACCTGATGCAAGATTCTTCCTATAATCATATTCAGCTCCTGCAGAGCTGGAGACAGTTGTGTGGATTCCTACCCCCAGTTGCACTGGGGGCTATTCATATC
>PMIL01000321.1:0-2918 GCA_003157075.1 Bacteroidales bacterium
TTTCGAAAATATTATTATAAGAAAAGATGTGTGTGAAGGGTAGCCCCCAGGGAAGGGGTAGTTCCACAGAGGACTTTTGAGACAGCCTCTTCCCGGTCGAAGACCAAAAGTGATCTCTCTTCCCAATGTTTATTAACAGCACAGTGCAAAAATATTAATCAATTTATTAGGTGTTGATCTTATAATATATTGAATTTTTAATAACTTGCCCTCAGAATTTAGGTCATTGTGTTAATTTATTAAAATTGATGCATTTAGGGAAGAATAAACAAGCAACTCTAATAGCAGTTTTTCTGGTTTTTACAGCATCAGCCAGCGGTCAGACGGGAACTAAATACAATTTCCATCTTGATGGTAATTTGCGGAAAAATGAGATACAGATTGATAATCAAAATGTAATCATAAACTATTCAATATCAGACATTAATATTGAGAGCTTAACCAATACTGAGGGATCATTTTACAAGATTACCATTCCGGGTCACATACCTTCATCAGCACCAGGACAACCGGAGCTTCCGGTATTCAGCCGTCTTATATCAATTCCCGAGGGATCAGGGTTCAGAATAAAAATTTCTGATGTCATATCCACCAGGATTAACCCATCAGGCAAGAAAATAAAGGGGCTTCTCATTCCAGCTCAGGAGAGCGAAACAAAAGAGATTCAGCAAACAGCCCGCCATTTCAGTTTTGATAAAGCGACATATGCTAAAAGGGGAATTATCCCATCTGATACCGTAAGAATTGAATCACTCGGAGTTGTCAGGAAGAACAAGCTTGCCAACCTCTATATATCGCCTGTAAGGTATAATCCGCATTCCAACATAATAGAGGTAATTACCTCAATGAAAATTGAGATAACATTCTCAAATTCAGTTAGTCTATCCCAAAAATCACTTTCCGGCAAGTCCCAGCTTTTTAATGAATCGCTTGATAAAGGGGTCCTTAATTTCAATCCGGGAGAGGTAATACCAGGATACTCGGTTAAGCCTGTAAGGATGATTATTTTGACTGATACAGCATTCAAAAAGCAGCTTGCGCCGTTTGTCAGATGGAAGACGCAGAAAGGCTTTAAAGTAAAAATACTCTATAGAGGAGCGAATCAGGCTGGTAACGATTATATGCAAATAAAGGATACCCTTACCAGCATTTACAATGCTTCAACTGCAAATGACCCTCCACCTGAGTATCTTCTGATTATTGGAGATGTCAACAGAATTCCATATTATGGTTCGGCAGGAAGCGCCAATATTACAGATATGTATTATGGTGAATTTGATGGGAAAGGTGATTACATACCTGAAATGTATGTTGGCAGGATTCCAGCAGCAGACACAACTGAACTAAAAACAGCTGTTACCAAAATTATACAGTATGAAAAGTTTCAGTTTGCCGACACCAATAAATTCTATTCAAAGGGGATGGTTACTGCAGGCTATGATGCAGGTTACGCCAATTATATGAACGGTCAGATTAAATACGCAGTCACAAATTATCTGACTGCAGAAAATAAAATTCAGGAATTTCATTTCAATTATCCTCAATCCTACACCTCCAAAGACTCAATCATCGGGCTAATAAACAAAGGGGTTTCATTCATAAACTATACCGGGCACGGAGAAGCGCTTGGATGGTTACATGTTAATATTAAATCACCTGATATTCAATCATTTGAAAACAAAAACATGTATCCGTTTGTTATCAGCAATGCCTGTTCCACCGCTCAGTTTAACCTTCCAACCACTTTCGGGAATAGAATGTTACTGACTGCCGATAAAGGAGCAATTGGATTTATAGGTTGTTCAAATGACTCATACTGGGATGAGGATTATTACTGGNNGTTTCATACACACGGCGAGTCCCCATCCGATTGGTATTTCTCTATGGGTCAGATCAATTATGCGGGCAATCTGGCAGTAAGCGCAAGCAACTCTCCAAGAAAGAAGTATTACTGGGAAACATATAATCTTATAGGTGATCCCAGCGTTATTCCCATAATAGGAAAACCAGGAACATTCAATATAACATTGCCTGACACCCTGCCAAATGGTATAAAATCTATTTCGATAAATGCAGATCCTTTTGCCTATATAGCTATATCGCATTTCGATACACTCTGGGATGCTTCTTACGCAAGCAGCTCGGGTGTCGCTGTTCTTAATATGCCNNGGGCTGTCGAATGATTCATGTATGGTTGTGATTACCGGGCAGAATAAGGTGCCCATAATAAAAACAATATATTTTTCAAAAATCAATAAAGAATTTATAAATCTGACTGCCAGCAGCATCAATGATAGCAAAGGAAATAACAATAATATGGCGGATTATGGAGAATCAATATTTATAAAACTCACTTTAAGCAATCTTGGTTTAACAGATGCGCACAATCTTTATGCTAAAATAACTTCATCCTCAGATTGGGCTACAATTACAAAAGACTCGGTATTCATAGGAACATTAGCTGCCGGCTCAGAAATTGTACTTCCGGATAGTCTTGGTCTCAATATATCCGGTAATGTTCCTGATAAAGGAGTAATAACCCTGAATCTTCTTCTTAAGGACAAGAATGCTGAAAAACATTACTCAATCGATGTCCTGATTCATTCGCCTGAACTGGAGATTATCAATTGTGTAATGGATGATGCGGTTTTGGGTAATGGAGATAATATTCCAGATCCCGGAGAAACATTTAATCTGATTTTTAAAGTGCGTAACCAGGGAAGCAGTGATATTGCCGGGCAGTTCAGCATTTCAAGTACTGCTCCTGACCTGTCCATTGTAGAACCCAGTATTAAATCGGGGACTTTAAAATTCGGGCAAACAACCGATATCCCTATATTGGTAAAACTTTCAGAGACAGTTCCTTCCGGCAGTGCAATTTCGCTGGCCGCACTTCTTGACTGCAATCCATACATTGT
>PMIL01000321.1:2934-3363 GCA_003157075.1 Bacteroidales bacterium
GTCTACATCGCTTTCCATTAGAACAATTTACTCGAAAAATGATTCTTTAAGGTTCTATTACAAAGTCTCTTCTGAACCTAACTATGATTATCTTTCTTTCAAACTTAACGGAGAAGAAATATTCAAGAAGTCGGGCGAAATCTCATGGACAAAACAATCAGTAGCTGTTCAGGCCGGAGTTAATAAGATGGAATGGATATACAGGAAGGACAATTCGGTTTCACAGGGTTCTGATTGTGCATGGATAGACATGATTGATTTTGCTCAGACCAGCCCTGTCAGTTATATTCAGAAAGATCTCCAGGTTGCAAGAATTGTTAAACCTGCCAAGAATGAAGTGCTTGGCATGCAAACCATATCTGTAAAAGTTCTTAATCCGGGTAAAAATATTATAGATGGATTTAACCTGGCTTATAATATTAACAACCA
>PMIL01000321.1:3370-3811 GCA_003157075.1 Bacteroidales bacterium
CTTAACGACACATTAACAGCCGAAATAGAAAACACAAAAATAAATGAGACAATAAGCGTATATCCGAATCCTTTCAGTGACAGACTCACTATTTCGATAAATTCACCTGTAGGTGAGAGGCTTCATATTTCTCTGACCAATGTTTCAGGAATAAAAGTATATGACATCGAAAAAGATATTATGAATGGAAATAATTCAATAATAATAAGTGATTCAAAGATAACGCCGGCTTTATACTATCTTAATATCTATGGCACATCAATAANNTCCTTCTTATAAATCCGTACCTAAATGACAACAAACACACCTACAAGGGATACTGCTTTTGAATTGTTTAGAAGATACAATAAATCGGAAAGCCTGTTGAAACATGCACTCTCAGTAGAAGGAGTTATGAGGTATATGGCAAAAAAATACGGAGAGGATGAAGAGAAATGGGGA
>PMIL01000248.1 GCA_003157075.1 Bacteroidales bacterium
ACCAACGTGTAGTGTATCAACAGGCAGTGTTGTTTTGAGCGGATTGCCAGCCAC
Source organism: Bacteroidales bacterium (assembly GCA_003157075.1). Lineage (GTDB taxonomy): Bacteria > Bacteroidota > Bacteroidia > Bacteroidales > VadinHA17 > LD21. Next base: position 55 of record PMIL01000248.1, read on the forward strand.
AGGTACATGGACACTGACCCGCAGTCCGGGAAATGTGATAATATCAGGAACCGGAGTTAGTACCACTATTCAAACACTTCCTTCCGGTGCAACATATACTTTTACTGTCACAAATTCTACAGGATGTGTCTCATCTGCATCAGGAAATGTAGCGATAAACACACAACCCTCTATTCCTTCAGCTCCTCTGGTTGGTACGATCACACCTCCAACATGTACATTGGCAACAGGAAGTGCTGTTCTGGCAGGTTTGCCTTCAACAGGTACCTGGACATTAATAAGGTATCCCGGGACNNATTCCGGCACAACCTATAACTCCTTCAGCACCTGTGATTGGGACAATAACCCAACCGACATTTGCTCTGCCAACTGGAAGTGTGGTTTTGAGCGGATTGCCATCAACAGGTACCTGGGTAATTACACGTTTACCCGGGGCTGCAACCACAACCGGTACCGGAACCAGCCGAACAATATCAAATCTTGCGGGCGGAATATTTACTTTTACTGTGACTAACTCAGCAGGTTGCACCTCAGTCGAATCTGCTCCTGTTACAATCTCTACACCTGGCGTCCCGATCCTGACTATTACTGATCCTCCGGCAGTATGTTCGCCGTCAAAGGTTGATCTTACCGCTGCAGCCATTACGGACGGTTCAACACCGGGCCTTACTTTTACATATTGGACTGATGCAGGCGCAAAAATTTCTTATAGTACTCCTGCAACTGCAACTGCCGGTATATATTATATCAAAGGGACCACGGTATCAGGATATTTTAATATTAAACCTGTGACAGTTACAATTAATCCGTTACCTGTACCTGATGCGGGTGCAGATCAAACTCTTTATTATCAGACTAGTACAGCGCTTGATGCAATACTCGACATAGATCAGACCGGTATATGGTCACTGATATCAGGGTCTGCTACCTTCTCTGATAACACTGATCCGAAAACCATGGTATCTGACCTTTCAATGGGTGACAATCTGATGTTGTGGACAGTAAAAAGCGGAGTTTGCCCTACAGTTTTGGACACAGTAAACATTATAGTACAGGACATTGTTATTCCTACTCTGATAACTCCTAATATGGATGGAAGAAATGATTATTTTGTATTAAGAGGATTATCCGCACTTGGAAAGACAGAATTAATAATATTTGACAGAAGAGGTGCTGAAGTTTATAAAAATATGGATTATGATAATTCATGGGATGGTGTTGATTATAATAAAAAACCTCTTCCTGAAGATACATATTTCTATGTTCTGAAAAGTGAAAATGGGAAATCCGTAAGTGGTTATGTTGTAATAAGACGCTAGTAATGAAAAGTATAATAAAACTGTTTATTTTATTGCTTATCCCTGTTAATCTGGCAGGGCAGCTTGCACCCGTGACAAGTCAGTATGTGCTTAATCCACTTAGCATTAATCCTGCTTATGCCGGGAACAGAGATGCACTTAACGTTGCTCTCTTTTACAGACGTCAGTGGACCGGTATTACCGGCGCTCCTGAGACAATGACTTTAGCGGCAGATGCCCCATTCCTGGATTCAAAACTTGGCCTGGGCTTTATGATAATCAATGATAAAATCGGAGTCACCAAGGAAACCCATATTCTAACGAATTACTCTTATAAAATCTCATTGGATAAAGGCAATCTTTCTTTTGGACTTGGTGCAGGAATCATGACTACAAATACACACTGGTCCGATCTTGTTGTTCTTGATCCAGGAGATGAAAATTTTCTTAGTAACACGAAAGTTTTCGTTGTACCGGACTTTAGTTTTGGAATATATTTTACGCATCAGAATTTCTTTGCCGGTTTATCTGTTCCAAGACTGCTTGGATACAAATTTAATCTGGACAAAAATAAGTATTCATTTAGTTTCAGCCCTGGGCAATATAATTATTTAATTAACGCCGGTTACATATATTCAATTTCACAAAAAGTAAAATTTTTCCCATCCGCACTTGTTACAGTTGCTCCTCATGAGAAATTTATGGTTGATTTAAACGCTTACCTGGGCTTCAACGACAGGATATGGTCTGGTGTATCCTATCGAAATAACCGTTCATTAGGTGTTTTGTTTCAGTTGGCAATTAATAACCAAATTCGGTTTGCGTATACATACGATATTGATTTTGCACCTATTGGACATTACAGCAACGGCTCGCATGAGATTATGCTCAGATATGAATTTCGTTATAAGGTTGATGCGATAAGTCCTTTGAGTTTTTAAATTGTGAAATACCCTGAACCGAAATAATTTATTATTTGCTTAATTAAACTTTCATGATATTTATTCTTGCTTAAAGAAGAAAATTTTATCTTTAAGTATTAATGGCACTTTGACCATTTAATTTTATACATGACGAAAAAACTTTTATTATTCTTTCTGATAATTTCTATTACCCCATTAATTTTGGGCCAGTCAGAAACCTATATCGTAAAAAGAGCTTCCTTTAGTTCAGATAAATACGATGAATTCTCTCCTGTTTATTTTAAAAATGGGATTGTCTTCTGTTCAAATCGGAATTTGGGCTTCTCAAATCGGACCACCTCTCAGAACAAAGGACTTTTTAAAATATGTTATGTCGATACGACCGGCAAGCTAGATTGGGAAAGTGCTAAATTGTTTTCAAAAAGCCTGACAACTATATTTAATGACGGTCCTGTAACATTTAATGCATTGCTGGATACAATTTACTATTCAAGGAATCAGGATGTGAACAGTAAACTGAGTGATATCTCAGGGCAAAGGAATAAACTGGGCGTTTTTTCGGCATCATTCGTGGACGGTCAATGGACAAAGATCCGTGAATTGAGATTTAACAATGAATGGTTCAATGTAACTACTCCTTGCCTTTCCCCGGATGGTAACAGGCTCTATTTTGCTTCAGATAAGGCAGGGGGCTATGGAGGTCTGGATCTTTATTACAGTGAACGAAAAAATGATTATTGGACCGATCCTGTGAACCTGGGTCCGGCCATTAATACAAGCGGAAATGAAGCTTATCCTTTCCTGAATGATCTTGGGGAACTGTTTTATTCATCAGATGGCCTGCCTGGTTTAGGAGGAAAAGATATTTTCTTTTCAAGGATTTCAGATAGCACCTGGCTCGCTCCAATACATCTGGATGCTCCAATTAATTCTAAAGCTGATGATTTTGGATTAATAACAAACGCAGTAATGAGCGAAGGATATTTTTCTACGAACAGGGACAAATCTTTTGATATTTACCATTTCACGACAATCATTCCGCAAAGTCTCTATAATAATATCCAGAGGGAAAATAATTATTGTTACACTTTTACTGACAGCGGATCAATAGTTGTTGATTCAATAAATCTTAAATATGTCTGGGATTTTGGTGATGCACAAAAAGCTTTCGGTGTTAGAACTCACCATTGTTTCAAGGGTGCCGGAAAGTATTCTGTCAAGCTAAATATTGTTGAAAGAAATTCAGGAAATCTGTTCTTCTCGAAACTAATATATAATCTGGAATTGCTTGATTATAAGCAGCCATATATAAATTCCCCTGATATTGCCGGGAAAGGCGAAATCATAAACTTTGATGGACTTAAATCAAACATTCCGGGGTTTAGAATTCTAAACTATTCATGGAATTTCAAAGATGGAGCAAGAGCAAATGGCAGTAATGTGAAGCATGCTTTTAAGGAGAGGGGCGAATATACAGTAAATCTTGAATTGACTCTGCAATCTGAATCTAACGGGAATATCCATAAAACAGGAGTTTCGAAGAAAATATCAGTTTTTAATGATGCTCAGGAAAAAGCAGCATATCTCGCCAAGCTAACTCTGTCAGGTTCCTCTTTACCTTTGATTGGAAAATCAACAAATACTGTAATCAAGACTCAATATTCAGCAGAAGCACAATTCCGGAATGATGCGGTTTTTAATGTTGAATTACTCTCCTCAAGAAAAAAAATAGGAGCGGATAACAAGATATTCAGGAAAGTTCCAAATAAATACACCATAACTGAAAGAATTGATCCACTTGACAGTACTTATAGCTACATAGTTGATCAGCAGATGAGTCTTATGGCTACTTATCCTGCGTATAAAGAATTGTTTGAACTTGGATTTAAAGATGTCAGGACCAAAATTTACGTCCTTACTGATCCTTCCGAAAAGGAGCTTCATAATCTGATACGGATAAATGGCGCATTTGCAGATTCTTATTTTGACAGTTCAAATAAACTGACCTCGAATGCCTATATTATGCTTGACCAGATTGTAAAACTTTTAAAAAAGTATACCTCGTTAGGGCTTGAAGTAGCCGTACATTCTGATAATAGCGGGTCCGCTGAGGCAAGCCTGACCTTATCTCAACAACGCTCTCAATTACTGGTAAATTATTTGATTAGCAGAGGTATTAGTCAGGGGAGGCTTCTGGCTACTGGTTTTGGAGGTTCCAAACCCATAGCGCCTAATTACCTTGAGAAAGACAGGAAATTAAACCGCAGGATAGATTTCATTATACTGAAATAGTGATAATTCCATTTGAAAATATTAAATACTGATTTTTGGTTTAGTTTTAATAAGGCAGCAGAATAATCCAATAGTAAATTATACCTAAAGTTTCCCGGACTGTTTTAAATGCTTTTTTTGCAGGAGAATACAGACTACTGTCGTCAGGAAGCGAAATTATACCAATTTCATATTTTTCATTTAGTATCTTATTATAAGTCATCCAGGTTCTTCTGGCGTGGGTTCCCATACTTATAATATTTATTCCGTTGATATCGGGATTTTCAGTTTTAATCCAGTCACGGAAGGCCAGTGCACTGGTCAGCGTTCGGTTAACTCGTACTCTTTTTGCCGGCACAGGTGTTATAAGTGAGGAGTCTATTCCTAATAACACAAGCCGGTTTTTAGCAAGTACTGCTGCAGAAGAGATATTATTATTGATTCTGCTCCGTCCATAGCTTTTTGCCAATTGGTAAACAGTATTGTTCAGATAAGGGATAGATAATTTATGATCAATTGTTATTTCTTTAACAAAAAGATTGCGATCCCCATAGTCACCCATGCCATCATTTGTGAATTGAATTCTGATTGAGTCAATATCATTTAGATTCCCTCCCCACTTAATCTCAAAATTCATTTTTTGCTTTTCTGCATAAAAATCAGCAGCCAGAGAGTCATTAATATAAAAGTTAAAATGAGCCCTGTTCTCACCTTCAAGGCTGCCAAATGCATCAACTTCAATAGAATGAAGCCCAGATTCATTCATTTTTGAGAACTTGTTTCTGGTATAGAAGGTAAGGTATCCATTACCATAAACGTTATAATAAGGTGTGTAGGTATTTATCCCGGTTGTTATAATATGTTTGTAATCTTTCTTTTGCACTTCATCATATGCCATTTTAAGTGCATAATCAGGAAGCCAGCCTTCAACAATAAGAATATCAGCGTTTACCTGTTTAGATTTTGATAGATAGCCGGACATATAATTAGAAGCCGGCCTGATTAACAGGAGTACAATAGAAAGAATTGAAATGATTATAATTATTAAGATGATAACTTTTTTTTTTCTCATAGAGGATCGTTTAGGTTTAATCTGATTTTCAATCATTAACCTCAATTCATTAAAACATTAAAGTAAAAATAATACATTATTTCAAAGTCACTTCATTGCCAGAATAATCTGTTGTGAAATTAATTTGAACCTCTGAAGAGGATAGGATAATAGCTTGGAAACACATTCTTTTTAGTTTCTGCTATTTTTTTTTATTTTTTATATTAATTTGTTTTACTTTTTTGAAAAATGATGTTAAGAAGATTATATTTGTAAACAGAATTAAACAAAAATATCGATCATATCTGAATCTGTTAAATTAACTTATTGTATATTAAGCAATAGTATTGACAATTTATTAACTATGAGAATAAAGTTAATAGTAGTATGTCTTTTTGTTACTGTAGTTGTAAATGCCAATACCTATTATGTTGCGACTAATGGGAGCGACAGCAACCCCGGAACAATTGGTTCTCCGTTTGCAACATGGGGCAAATTAAGTTCAGTTTTAGTTGCAGGAGACATTGCATATATACGGGGAGGAACATATAGGTCAAAGTCACCTGCATCAGCAAACGAACATGTTGGGCTCTATTCATTGAATGGCAATGAAAACAACAATATCAGAATATTTGCATATCCCGGGGAAAAGCCTGTACTGAACCTTGACAATATTACTCCAACTAGTTCTTACTGCTTTGCTTTCTTTATGCAGAATTGCCAATATGTATATATTAACGGATTGAGAATAACAGGGTTATCTCAGTCTACCAGCGGTAATTCAATTACCGGAATGTATATTGCAAATTCCCCTAACTGTATTTTTGAACAATGCGAAGTTGACCATATCGGAGGTTACGGAATAGCATTAGGTGACGGATCAGATAATATTCTGTTTAAGAACTGTGATGTGCATCATTGTTCAGACCGTTACACTTCCTATGAAAATGCAAATGGTTTTATGGTAACAGGAGGATCAACGGCAACAAACATTACCTACGATGGGTGCAGGGCATGGAACTGTAGTGATGATGGATGGGATTTCTTTCTGACCGATGGCACCTACACAATTAATAATTGCTGGTCTTTTTGGAATGGATATGATGATTCATTTAATTATTTAGGTGATGGACAAGGATTCAAACTGGGTCCAACTCGTACAGATAAATCATATACGCACATAAGAACAATCACAAAAAGCATTGCTGCAAAAAACTCACATAACGGGTTTGATCAGAATTCGACAACTTATTCGGGAATACAGTATTTCTATAATAATACTGCTTATGATAATGGAAATGTTGGGTTTTCATTTAATTATCTGAACGGAATAGCAAATCAATTTGTAAATAATATTTCTTTTGGGAATGATGTTGCAAATGGTAATTTTGGATCAGGTACTATACAGTCAAATAATACATGGAATGGTGGCCCTGCTGCTACTGCCAGTGATTTTGAAAGTAATGATATAAGTTTACTTGCTTCACCCCGGCAAGATGATGGCAGTTTGCCTGATATTGCATTTTTACGCTTGAACACAGGATCAGATTTGATAGATGCAGGGAAAGATGTTGGACTCACGTATAATGGAAATGCACCGGATCTTGGTTCATTTGAATATCAAAGTGGTCCTATTATTTATGTGCCTGTATATCAATCCTCAGTTGTCGAAAATGCATCCCCGTCAATTATTGTGATAACCTATAATAGTACTCTTGCAAATATTATTCCGGCTGTTTCAGCGTTCTCAGTCACGGTTAATTCCATAGCCAGACCGGTTACTTCTGTCGCCATTTCAGAATCTACTGTCAGACTTACCCTGGCTAGCCCTATAACCTACGGTGATATTATTGCAATCACTTATACCCGGCCATCTGTAAATCCTGTTCAAACTCCTTCAGGCGGTCTTGCTGTCTCAGGTTCAGATCAACACGTTACCAATAAAGTTAGTACTGTTGACCCGGTATGTATATCCTCGGCTATAGCTAATGCCACTCCTTCCTTGCTTGAAATGACTTATAATCTGGCTCTGTCAAATATTGTTCCTTCAGCTGCAGCATTTAAAGTAACCGTTAATTCGGTAGCTAGAACTGTCAGTTCTGTTTCAGTTTCAGGAACAAAGGTACAGCTTACCTTGTCAAGTCCTGTAATATATGGTGACGTTGTGACGGTCTCATATACTAAACCATCAACTAATCCGCTTCAAACTTCTACTGGTGGTCAGGCNNTAGAGAATTCGACACCCACATTACTTGACATGACTTTTAATACAAATCTGGCAAACGTTATTCCAGCAGCTTCTTCATTTTCAGTTACCGTAAATTCAAGCGCACGAACTGTTAATGCAGTCACTGTTTCTGGTACAAAGGTAAGCCTTACGCTTTCATCAGCAGTAGTATATGGGGACATTGTAAGGGTTAGCTATACCAGGCCTGCCACTAACTTCTTACAATCTGGTACAGGAGGTCAGGTGGCATCATTTAGTGCTCAGAGCGTTGTTAACAGAGTAAATCCGGTTTCGCCGCCAGTTTACATAAGCTCCTCAATCGAAAATGCAACTCCCTCACAACTTGAAATATTATTCAACAGTACTCTGACCAATATAGTTCCTTCCGCTTCTGCATTTTCAGTTAATGTTAATTCAATAACCAGGACAGTAAATGCCGTTGTAATATCATATGCAAAAGTAATTCTTACTCTTTCCTCACCAGTAGTTTATGGAGATGTTGTAAAAGTTACTTATAATAAGCCAACAGTAAATCCATTACAGACTAGCTCGGGAAATCAGGCTTCTTCCTTTAGTAATCAGCTAGTTACTAATAGAGTTACCACTGTTATTCCGGTTTATACAAGCTCCTCAATCGAAAATGCAACTCCCTCACAACTGGAAATTTTATTCAACACTTCTCTGGCTAATATAGTTTCTTCAGCTTCTGCCTTCTCGGTTACTATTAATTCAGTTGGCATCACAGTTAGCACGGTGGTTATTTCCAATACAAAAGTACTTCTTACCCTCACAAGACCAGTAATTTATGGAGATGTTGTAAAAGTTACTTATAATAAGCCAACAGTTAATCCATTGCAGACTAGTTCCGGAGGTCAGGTAGCATCCATTAGCACCCAGCTTGTTACAAACGGAGTTTCCCCTGTACCGCCTGTTTATGTCAGTTCTGAAGTTCAAAATGCAAATCCACTTCTACTTATTATTTCTTTTAGCGCTCTTATGGCTCAAAAGGTTCCTTTGGCATCGGCCTTTTCGGTTACTGTTAATAAAGTTGCCAGAACTATTAATTCAGTTTCTGTTTCAGGTACAATAGTGACACTAACGCTTTCAAGTGCGGTAGTTTTCGGAGATGTTATAACTGTAGGATATATTAAACCATCAAATAATCCGTTACAAACAGATTCAGGAGGTCAGGCTGATTCTTTCAGTGCAACATCCGTAACTAATAATTGCCTGAAAAATTCTGCCGGAACAAATGGGACAAAAATCCAGATTTATCCCAATCCTGCCCGTACTTATATCAATATTTCGATAAATGAAGAGACACTGTCAACTAAAATCATCAGGATTTTTGACTCTAGTGGTAAACTTGTTTTAACTAAAATTCTAGATCGGGGTATTACTGATGCACATATCCCCTTAATGCTTAACCCTGGGATTTATACCGTTACTTTTGAATCAGGCAGTATAAAGATGTACAGTCAGAAACTGATCGTGATGTAGTTAACACATATCCATTGATAAAATGGTTTATAAATATCACTTTTATTACGCAGCATTGCGTTAAGGGAGTTGTTTATCTTTTTATAACTTTAATCAGCCAATGAAAACTTATTCCTCAATATTTGATTGTTGTATATTGGAGTTTAATCAAATTCATAACAGATCAGGGAATATTACTTCGGTTGAGAATCTGCTAAATATCCCATTTGATGTTAAGAGGATCTATTATCTTTATGATGTACCGGGAGGTGCTCAACGTGGAGGTCACGCCCACAAAGAATTACAGCAACTGATAGTCGCTGCAGGAGGGTGTTTTGATATAGTACTTGATGATGGAAAAAACAAAAAGGTTATTGAGTTGAATCGCCCTTATTATGGGTTGCTGATCGTCCCCGGAATCTGGCGGGAAATAATCAATTTTTCTTCCGGGGCAACATGTCTTGTCCTTGCCTCTCATAAATATGACGAATCTGATTACGTAAGAGAATACAACGATTTTATAAATTATAAAACCGGTAAATTTAGTCATAATGAAAGCCAAAAAGGAAAAGAGCTAATTATATGATACAATTAATTAATCTCCCTAAAATAGTAGATGAGAGGGGTAATCTCTCATTTATTGAAGAACAACATCATATCCCGTTTAAAATAAAAAGAACTTATTGGATTTATGATGTGCCTGGAGGAGAGATCAGGGGAAGTCATGCCTATAAGGAATCGGAGGAGTTCGTAGTTGCAATTTCAGGGAGTTTTGATGTTGTCTTACACGACGGTAAGGAAGAAAAAAAATATTCGCTTAACCGATCATATTATGGAGTTTATGTCCCCAGATTAGTGTGGAGAAAACTGGAAAATTTCTCTACAAACAGCCTGGCTTTAATCCTTTCATCCACCGTTTTTGATGAAAATGATTACATCCGTGATTTTCAGAATTTTCTTGAAGCTTTGAAATCAGAAAACAGATAAAAATTGCTAATTTTATATCATTATCTGCTTCGCAGCTGTGTAAACAGCCTTTTCACTTTATCAGTTGATTTTCATTTTTTAATAAAATTTTCTTGATTATGCTTGTTAATGTAACCGGGAAGACTTATAGGGAATCATTCGAAACTGATCCTCATCCTTTCATTTCAGAGCGATTCATTGAAACAAATAAGCATAAGGTTGATGAAGTTGTAAGACTTGTTGCAGAACATGAAAAAGTTGCAATGGGTTTGGTCGGAGGTATAATCGAGAATACTCTAAAATCTCCTATTTCAGCTCCATTCGGAGGGTTTCATTTTTTAAGTAACCAAATTTATACCGGAGAAATTGATCGGTTCACGGATCTGTTGAAGTCTTATATTGTTGAACGAGGTTTAAAAAAGGTGGAAATAAAATTACCCCCGGATATCTATAATCTGTCTTTTAATGCCAAAACTGTAAATTCATTATTAAGAGGTGGATTTTTAATGTCAATTCCGGAAATCACTCAATGGGTAGATCTGGAACATTTCGCGGGAGTCTATTCTAGTGGTTCAGCAAGAACCAAATATAATCAGGCAATAAAAAATGGCCTTTCCTTTAGTGCTATTTCTGATTCGGAATCAAAGCAATGTGCTTATGAATTAATCCGTCAAAATCGTATAGATTTTAATAGGCCCATTTATATGACCTATGATGAATTGGAGGAAGTTAATAAATTATGGCCGGTAGATTATTTCCAGGTTGCGGACAGAGCAGATAAAATGGTTGCTTCAGCAATCCTTTACAGAGGGCATAAAAAAATAATTCAGGCAATATTTTGGGCTGATAATGAGTCAGGAAGATCATTAAGGGCAATGGATTTTTGTTTAATTAATTTATGGAATCACTATAAAAAATTAGGTTACAATTTTATAGATATCGGGATATCTACTGAATATGGGATTCCAAATGAGGGTTTAATAAGATTTAAAGAAACTCATGAAGCATTTTCTTCTGCCCGGTTTTCTTTCTCATGGAGCCCTGAATAATCTTACTCAACATATCATTATTTATAATGTCCTCGCCTCAATATAATTAAGGTGATAATAATTATGAGTATGTTTGTAAGTTAAAGGATAATGAATTTTTGTAAGCCAAACGGTAACGGTAAAAGCCCCAATAATTTTGTTACAATACTTATCTTCCGATATTTAGATTAATTGTTTTTTAAATGATTTTGGTAAAAATTAATATTTCTGTCGTTTATGCTAATTAATGTCGCTAGTCAACTTTTCAGGGAATGTTTTAGTTCTGATCCTCATCCATTTGTGTCAGATGGATTTATCGAATTAAATAAAAATAAAGTTGATCAGATCGTCAGACTTATAGTGGAAAATGGAACAAACTCTATAGGTTTGGTGGGGGGAATAAAAAATAACACTCTTAAATCACCGTTTTCAGCTCCTTTTGGTGGCTTCCATTTTAATACCAGTGAAAGTTTTATAGATGAGATTCTGATTTTCCTGAATCTGCTGAAAGAATATGTGATTGAAAATAATTTGCAGAAAGTTGAAATTACTTTGCCTCCTGATATTTACCACCACTCAGTAAATACTAAGTTTATAAATGCATTTATCCGAAGCGGTTATACAATGGCCACTCCTGAAATTACAAATTGGATTGATCTTACTCTTTTTGATGGAACTTTTACAAAAAGAGAAGTAATGAAAAATTACAGGAAAGCTATAATTAATCAACTGACCATAGAGAATGTTTCAGAGGATGCGATGAAAGCAAAAGCATTAGATATTATTGCTGTGAACCGAAAGCTCTTTGACCGGCCAATGTATCTGACTTTTGCCGATCTTACAGAAACCGGTAAAGTAATTCCTATTGATTTTTTCCTCGTCAGAGACAATAATAATAGTGAAGTCGGATCTGCAATCTTTTATCGGGGACACTCTGATATAATTCAAGGAACATTCTGGGCTGATACTGAAGTTGGAAGGTCCATAAGATCAATGGATTTTTTGGCCCTGAACCTGTTCAACTATTATAAAAAGCTGGGATTTAAATATATTGATCTTGGCACCTCTTCTGTTGCTGGCATACCGAACCAAGGTTTGGTTCGATTCAAAGAAATACATAATTGTACTTCATCGTTAAGATTTTCTTTTATATGGAGTCGTTGATGATAAATAAAAAACAGGTCAATCTAAAATTTGTTTTATTTTTTTTATACTGTCAAAATGATAAGTTTTCTGGATTTAAAAAAAGTTAACGATAGCTTTGAACCGCAGCTGTCAATTGCCATAAAGCGAGTAGTTGATTCAGGATGGTACCTTATGGGTGAAGAATTAAAGTCATTTGAAAAAGAATACGCTCAGTTCATAGGTACAAAACATTGTATTGGGGTCGCAAACGGATTGGATGCACTCCGCCTTATACTTAATGCCTACAAAGAGCTCGGTTTCATGAAAGAGGGCGATGAAATCATTGTTCCGGCAAATACTTACATTGCTTCGATTCTGGCTATAACAGATAACCGGTTAAAACCTGTTCTGGTTGAGCCCGATATTAATACTTATAATATTGACCCTTATCAGATTGAGAATTCCATTACCGAACGCACAAAGGGCATTATGATTGTCCATTTGTATGGACGGAACGCCATGCATCCTGAAATTCAGCGTCTGGTCAAAAAATTCAATCTGAAGCTTATTGAGGATAATGCACAAGCCCAGGGTTGTCATTTTGGAAAAAAACATACCGGATCATTTGGTAACGGGGCCGGCCATAGCTTTTATCCCGGAAAAAATCTGGGAGCACTCGGCGATGCAGGGGCTGTCACCACTGACGATGACGAATTGGCAGACATTGTGAGGACAATTGCTAATTATGGATCGAAAGTTAAGTATCAGAATCTTTATAAAGGCCTTAACTCCCGCCTTGATGAAATTCAGGCTGGAATACTGAGGGTGAAACTTTCGCGCCTCGATGTGGATAATATGAGACGTAATAGAGTGGCTCAATATTATCTTGATAATATTAAGAATCCGAATATCATTCTGCCTTTAAAACATAAACCAGAGGATGGTAATATTGGCTCATATGAGATTAATCCTTCAAACATTGATAACGTTTGGCACGTCTTTGTCATCAGAAATTCAAAAAGGGATTCTCTTCAAAAATTTCTATTCGAAAATAATATTCAGACAGTAATACATTATCCCATCCCTCCCCATAAACAAGTTGCATATAAGGAATGGAGCCGGATGAGTTTCCCTGTTACCGAGAGTATTCACAACCAGGTTTTAAGCCTGCCGATGAGTCCATTATTGACAGATGAAGAGATTAATCGGGTTGTTGAGGTCATTAATAGTTTTAGTTAGGATATAACACTGGTATTATGAATCCTGACTTTAAATCCAAGTTAAATTCGATATATGTCTGAAGAGCAATCCTCTTATCGACAGATCATGAAAGCCACCTCACTTTTTGGTGGCGTTCAGGTCTTTAATATTGTAATTTCAGTTATCCGGTCCAAGTTTATTGCAGTTTTACTTGGACCCGTTGGCGTTGGAATCTCCGGTCTTCTTACCTCGACTACCAGCCTGATCGGCAGTATTACTAATCTAGGATTAAGTACCAGTGCTGTCAAAGACGTCGCAGCAGCAAACATATCCGACGATTCTAAAAGGATTGGCACTGTAGTGTCTGTTTTACGACGGCTTGTTTGGATTACCGGTATAGTCGGCACAGTCTTTACTCTCTGTTTCTCTCCCTGGCTGAGTCAATTGACATTTGGCAACAGGGACTATACTGTTGCTTTTGCCCTGATCTCCATAACTCTGCTTTTAACTCAGATAAATGCAGGCCAGCTTGTGGTTTTGCAGGGAATGCGCAAACTTCAGTATCTGGCCAAAGCTGACATGGCAGGAGTTAGCTTTGGATTACTTACTACTGTTCCAATTTATTATTTATGGGGTTTAAAAGGCATCGTGCCTGCAATAATTATAAGTTCCTTTATGACGCTGTTTTTATCATGGTACTTTAGTTCCAAAGTAAAAATAGAACACGTTAAAATAGGTAAAGCCACTTTAATAAAAGAAGGCGGCGGGATGGTACGAATGGGTTTCTTCCTTAGTTTAAGCTCGTTGATTACACTTGGGACATCGTACGTTGTTCGTGTGTTTATCAGTCATAAAGGAGGGGTGGAACAGGTTGGCCTATACAATGCCGGATTTGCTATTATAAATACATATGTTGGGATGGTCTTCGCCGCTATGGTGACAGATTATTTTCCCAGACTTTCAGGAATTGTTCAGGATTCTTCAAAGGCAAAGTCAGTAATTAATCAGCAGGCTGAGGTAGCCCTTCTTATTTTAGCACCGATTTTAACCGTATTTCTGATATTCATCAACTGGATCGTTATATTATTATACTCTTCAAGATTTTTGCCGGTTGACACAATGATTCACTGGGCAGCGCTGGGCATATTTTTTAAAGCAGCAAGCTGGCCCATAGCATATCTTATTATTGCCAAAGGTGATAGTAAGTTATTCTTCTATAGTGAATTAACTGTTAATATTTACACATTGGGATTAAACATACTCGGATACCAGTTGAAAGGCTTGGAAGGTCTTGGGATCTCCTTTTTTGCAGGGTATCTTCTATATCTGGGACAGGTTTTTTTGATTGTCAGGAGTAAATATGGTTTTGCTTTCACAAAGACATTTTATACGATTTTTGTTATTCAGTTTCTCATTGGAATATTGTGTTTTGCAGGTAACAGGTTAATAAGTGCTCCTTACATCTATCTGTTTGGCTCAGTCTTAGTATTGATTTCTACCTTATATTCTTTCAGGGAATTGAACAAAAGATTAAATTTAATTCCTCTGATACTGGGAATATTTAAAAAAATTAAAAAGCAATAATGAAAATTCTTTTATTCAATCTTGGCAGTATTGAGGATCGGATATTTGAATGGGAGATAGAGGGTTTTCAGACTCTTTTCGAACAGGATATTATTTTATGGGGACCAATCCCCGATAAGAAATTTAGCTTTGGAGGCAAAGAAATTCCGATATTAAATGTTTCCGAACCCACATCCGTTTTTTCTGTTTTCAGACAATTACCCATAGACTGGTATCCTGATATTGTTACCTGTGATACATCAGTATTAAACTATGTACCTGATATATATAAATGTCCCGTTAAGACTATTTTATTCACTCGTGATGCATGGTCCGACACTATATTTAATAAAGGACTGGTAGAGCTTTTTGATTTTTTTAACTATGGGACTATTGATCGTTCGACTTATTATAAGTTCCATTCTAATATATTACCATTGTCAAATTTTGCTGTTTCCACTCCCGGCAAGGGAATGGTTAACTCGGAATTTGAAAAAAGAGATATTGATGTCATAGCTATTGCTAATTATGACAAGTCTTTTTACCATGAACGGTACAAAATTTTCTACAAATTAGCAGTTGTAAATAATAATGGTTTTAATATAAAATTTTTCAAAGGGATAAAACGATCTGAGATCTATACTTTATATCAGCGAAGCAAAATCGTGATTGACTGGGCACATACTCTTTCAAACCGCTCCTACGAGGCTGCCTTAAATGGTTGTCTATTGTTCAGCCATAAAGATAACCTGCTGATGAAAGAATTTTGGATCCCCTGGGAAGAATATATTCCTTATGAAGAAAAAAATGTTCTGGAATTAATATCTTTTTATATTAACAATCCTGAACTCGCTAAAAAGGTAATAAATAATACAAAGGAAAAAATTCAGAGAATCCATTCTAGCTGGGGCGAAGCCATTTGGGAGAATATTAAAATAGCAGATAAAACTGTCGTTTCTATTCAGGAAAGAATAACACGTAATGAATCCACGCCAATTTCAATTTTAAATTACCGTGCTTCGACCCCTTTATTATACAACTACGACTATAGCACTGACTTTCCTTCAAACTGGAAAGCACTATATTTCGAAAGAATTGATGATACACTGTCAGCTTCGGAGGATATAAATACAAAGATCGCGCCCCTGATCGAAGCTGCCCGTTTTGCTTTCCTGTTACACAAACAGGAACTCTCGAAAAAATATTTGAAAGAGTTGCACAAATTTCTACCCGAGTATGCATGGACTTATTATCTCGATGCCAGAATCTCATTTGATCAGGGCGATAATAATACTGCTCTAATATCACTTCAGAAAGCAATTGAAGCCGCATCCATGTACCCGGAACTTTTGAAACAATTTGTTTTACCCGTCATTGAAAAAGGCAATGCATGTGATGGCCGGAGAATTACAAGTTATATGTGGCAATCGGTTTATAATCATGATAATGAATTTCAGGTGAAAGCTTTATTACACCTTTCTTTTGAATTGTCTGGCGATGTTTATATAAAACTGGGAGATCAGAATAAGGCAATAACAGCATACTCAGAAGCCGTTCATAAAATGCCTGTGCCTGACTGTATTTATAAAATTAGTCCATTGCTGATTGCCACCAGGAACTATGAAAAACTTTTAAAGATTATGGAAGAGGGAATTGATAATTCTCCATATGATAATATTCTCATTTTATATAAAGCTGACACCTTGATTCATCTGAAACAGAAGCGAAAAGCATATATGATTCTTAATGAACATAAGAATGCTCTCAAAAGTTTTATTGGGGTTCGTAAACTAAAAAAATTAAGGATATCAATTATTCTCATACTACCTTTAATTTTTTTGAGTACCCCTTTAAGCTCAAAAATTATCATCAAACTCATCGGGATCTTAAAGGAAAAAGCGAGGTTCTCCTGATCAGAATATGTTTTTTTATTCAGGTCAGATTAATTTACAATAGATATATTTATAGACTTATAGACTTATAAATGCAATTTACACAGGCTGTCGGAAAAGAACAAGAGAGTATTTCTCAAAGAATAGCATTTTTTGAGTATCTATATGTTTTTGTTTTAATAATTTATGCTGGAAGGGCAAATGTATTTGTTCAATCTTTAACATTTAAAACAAATATTATTGGCTATTTCTTGCCAATTCTCTTAAGTGGGATCATGGTGTTAAGATGGAAGGTGAAAATCGATTCACGGTTTTTTTACCTGCTTCTTGGTTTTGCTATCTACTTCCTGGCACTTTCACTTAAGTATAAAGAAATCCACCCCAGCTTTTTATTTTCAAACTATCTTATTTTTTTTACTGTTTATGCAGCCACCAGGTCGTTAAAATTTAAGCTTTTCAAAATCTACGAATACTTAATTTTTTTTCTTGCTATTATCGGACTCTTTGGTTGGCTCATTCAAATTGCATTGCGAGGGGATCATCTCTATTTTTTACTTAACAAAATTCCAGGTATTGCTTTGTTCTCATATGTATCAGGAGATGGTATAAATGCTGTTTTCTACTCGGTTCAGCCAGCTTACTCTTCCATGTTATATGGTTTTGCAGTCCCGAGAAATTGCGGCTATGCATGGGAACCAGGTGCATTTGCCGTTTACCTCTGTCTTGCGATCTTCATTAACCTTTTTTGTACAGATTATGATAAAAACAAAAAGAAGAGGCTATGGTTTTTAGTATTAGCTTTATTGTCAACCCAATCAACAACCGGTTATCTTATTTTCATGCTAATAATTCTGTTCTACTTTTTAAATAAAAATCTTAAAATAGTCCTTTTATTTTTGCCGTTTGTAACAGTAGCCCTGGTTTATGTTGCCACTTTGCCTTTTATGAGTAAAAAAGTTATCGACTTAATCGATGAAACAAAAAATGTGGATGTCCTCATCGAGAGAACTATAGGGCTTGAAGGAGAGTTCACACCCCAGAGATTTACATCCTTTGTGATAACTTTCAAAGATTTTCAAAATAATCCCTTATTCGGACTGGGTCCTCGTCGTGAAGATTCCTGGACCGTCAAACTTTATTCAAATATTTCTGCTATCTCAGGTATAGGAGAGCTATTAGCAGGGTTTGGTTTGACTGGATTTATTTTCTTTATTATTTTGTCCTTCAGAACGTCAGTGTTATTCTCTAAAACATTTAATTATAAGGGTAAAATTTTATTATTCCTGATAATTATTTTTATATCGATAAGTTATAGTATAATATTTTTACCTCTTGTTATGTGTTTTTGGATGTTTCAACTATTTGAACCTGAGGATATTAATAAGCAAATGTTAAAACCTGTTTAAAAGATTGTTTCAAGCTTAGAATAGAAATGAGTGTAGTAATATTTGGAGATTTATTCTCTTTCCCCGAGGGTAGTGCAGCTACTAACAGAGTTCACACCTATGCAAAGGGATTTCATGAAAACGGGTTAAGCGTTCATGTAATTTGTTTTGGGAATGAATATGTTCCTGCTCTTAATGGAATTACCAATGGCATCCATTTTTATCATCCTTTCGGACAAAAAGAAAGAGCCGGATATTTTATTATCAGAACCTGGCAAAAAATAGCCAAATATTTTAATACAATTGCATTAGTCAGGGAAATTAACAAAAAAGACAAAATAATAGCTATTAATTGCTGGACTCAGGTCTTTATTACCCAGGTATTTGCTTTTGTATTGGCAAGACTCAACAAAGCAAAGCTCATTATGGAAATAAGCGAACATCCGATGCGGTATTACCAGGGTTCATTCTTAAATCAATTTCATGGCGAGCTTAAATTGTACCTTGAAATGAAATTGTGTGATGGTAATTTTTGCATTTCCCGGCATCTTGTTGATTATTATAAAACAAAAGGATTCGATCCCGGAAAGTTATTTCTTGTGCCAAGTACCGTTGATCCTGCCAGGTTTATAGAAGCCGGGGAGAAACTATTTCCGCATCCGTATATAGGATATTTTGGCGGGCTTACTTTTTTCAGAGATAATATCGATTTATTGGTCCGGGCTTTTAGTGAAATCAGTAAAAAACACAAGGAGGTATATCTTGTTCTCGGTGGTTTTTGTTCACAGAAAGAAAAAGAACAACTAAAAGAGCTGATAAGTCAGCTGAATATCAAAGACAGAGTCAATTTGTTGGGATATTTATCAAGGGATGAGATTATCAGTTATGTTACACACGCAGATATTCTTGTTATGGTACGAGGTAATGACCTGGCTTCGCAGGCATCTTTCCCTTCAAAACTTACAGAGTTTCTTGCCACTTCAAAGCCAGTAATATCTGTTAATGTTGGGGAAATTTCGGACTATCTGACAGATAATCTAAATGTCTTTTTGGTTGAACCCGGAAATATTTCCACATTGGCTGACAAACTGGAATTCGTACTGAATAATTATGACAATGCATTAAAAGTTGGCTTAAGAGGGAGAGAATTAACTACAACAATTTTTAATTATAACTTTCAGGCTAAAAGAATGATTGGTTTTATTAGTTAACTTTAATACTGATATAAATCAGGATTCTTCCATTGTCTGCATAATTTTACTCATTTTTAAAAAAATCATGACAAGACGGAGTTCAAATAGGTAACTAACAGTATAATAAATTTGCAATGTGCGGAATTACGGGTACAATATATCTTGATAAGAACAGAAAGGTAGAAGCCTCGGTTTTAAAGAGAATGACCGATACCATTTATCACAGGGGGCCTGATGATGAGGGAACTTATATTCAGAACAATGTTGGTCTGGGTTTCCGGCGATTAAGTATAATCGACCTGAGTACCGGTCATCAACCGATAGCTAATGATGATTCAAGTATTAACATCGTTTTTAACGGAGAAATCTATAATTTTCTTGAACAGAGGGAATTATTAATCGCAAAAGGATACAGATTTAGAACTACTACTGACACTGAGGTCATTCTGCGTCTTTATGAAGAATACGGTGTCGATTGTTTAAAATACTTACGGGGTATGTTTGCTTTCGCTATCTGGGATAATAATAAGAAACAGCTCTTTTGCGCCCGTGATCGTTTTGGCATTAAACCTTTTTACTATTATACTGATAAAGATAAATTTGTTTTTGGTTCTGAAATAAAGGCCATTCTTGCGGCAGGAGACATCGACAAATCCATTTCATATGATGCCCTTGATTCATATTTTGCATTCGGGTATATTACCAGCGATTTGTCTGTCTACAAAACAATCAGAAAACTTCAGCCCAGCCATTATCTTCTTCTTTCATTCAAAGACAAAGTAACAATTGACATTCAAAAATACTGGGAAATAAAATTTGAACCCGACTTTACAAGAAAAGAGGAACAATGGATGGAGGATATCGAAGCCTGTCTTTCGGAAACAGTTAAAATTCATATGATTGCCGATGTCCCCCTGGGAGCCTTCCTGAGCGGAGGAATTGATTCAAGTTCGGTTGTAGCGATGATGGCGAAAAATTCAAGTTTTCCTGTAAAGACATTTACGATAGGGTTTAAAGAAAAGGAATTTAGTGAGCTGGAATATGCACGTGAGGTTGCCAGGAAATTTGGCTGTGAACATCATGAGCAAATAGTTGATCCCGAATCTATTGGTCTGTTGCCTAAACTGGTTCACGCCTATGATGAACCTTTTGCTGATACATCAGCCATTCCAACGTACTATGTCTCAAAAATGGCTCGCGAATATGTAACTGTCGCACTGTCGGGCGATGGGGGAGATGAATTATTTGCCGGGTACAGCAGTTATCAGAGCCTTGTGAACTATCATTCTAACCCTTTAAACTTCAATAGTCCGTTTTTGAATAAACTTATTTGGGGAAGTGTCCATAAAGCTCTTCCTCAAACAATGAAAGGAAAGAGTGCTTCGTATTTCATGTCGAAAAACAAAGAATATGCCAGTGCATATTTATATTTATGGTCAATTGAAGAAAGAAAAAAATTGTTTTTAAATGATCATCCGGCAATCAATACTTCAAATGCATCAGAACCTTTTAAGGTAAATATCCTGAAAAAAGGAGCAGGGAATGATTTCATTTCAAATATGCAATATCTTGATTTGCAAACTTATATGGTTGATAGTGTGCTGACTAAGGTTGATCGTGCCAGTATGTTAAGCTCCCTTGAAGTAAGAGTTCCTTTACTGGATCATAAATTTGCCGAATTAAGTTTTAGGATCCCTTCTCAATTAAAAATGAAATTCAACGAACAAAAAATAATCTTCAAAAAGACTATGGCTGCATCTTTGCCGGCGAGTATTTTGAAACATCCGAAGCAGGGTTTTAGCGTACCACTGTCAGTATGGTTCAAAGACGATTTAAAGATGTATGTTAAGGACGTTTTACTCTCTCAAAATCCGTTCTTATCTTCATATCTCGATAAAAAATATATAGCAAAAATTGTCGGAGAAAATTCTTCAGGGATGAAAGACATGAGCACACGAATCTGGTCACTTCTATTTTTTGAAGAATGGTTAAAACAGAATAAATAGATCATAATGAGGGATTTAAATAGGTAGGTACCTCAGAAATGAAGAATAATTAGACTATACAAATCAGAACAATACTATAAGTGCAGATTCTAAAAAGAGAGATGAAATTTATTATAACAATAGATACGGAAGGCGATAATCAATGGGATCATGGCAGGGAACTAACAGTTGAGAACATTAAATATGTTCCCAGGTTTAA
>PMIL01000031.1 GCA_003157075.1 Bacteroidales bacterium
CAGACCGAAGAAATAATATTTTGCATTTAAGAATTCACTTAATTATTTAAGAATAACCTAATGTGCGGATTTGTCGGAATCATTAACAGAAATAAGGCGGAAGCAAATGGAAACCTTCTTAAAGATATGGCTTCTGTCATTCACTACAGAGGACCTGATGAAGAGGGATTATTTATTGACGGCCCGGTAGGGTTCTATCATAAGAGGCTGTCGATCATTGATCTTTCTACCGGTAAGCAACCTATGACCCTGGATGATTGTACAATTGTTTTTAACGGGGAAATATATAATNNAAGTATTAACATCGTTTTTAACGGGGAAATATATAATTATATAGAACTGAAAGATGACCTTAAAAGGAAAGGCCATAATTTTAAAACAACATCAGATACTGAAGTAATCCTGCATATGTACCAGGAATTTGGTGAATCTTTTATTAATGAGCTCAACGGGATGTTTGCCTTTATTATCTATGACAAGAGAAAGAACAAGTTCCTGCTGGCTAAAGATCATTTTGGCATTAAACCTCTATACTGGTACAGTGATGATAATAAAATTGTATTCGGCAGTGAAATTAAGGCAATACTGAAACATCCGGATATAATTGCAGAACCTGACTTCAATAATTTATATGAATACCTGACATTTCAGTTTATACTGGGCGAAGGAACAATGTTTAAAAATATACGGAAGCTCGCTGCAGGACATTATATTTCAATTGATCTTAACACCGGAAAATTCAACACGGTTAAATACTGGGAGCCTGATTTTAAGATTGACCAGTTTCACACTGAAGAGTATTTTATCTGCCGTTTGGGAGAAATACTGAATCAGACCATCTCACAGCAATTAAGAAGTGATGTGCCTCTTGGGTCATACCTTAGCGGAGGACTCGACTCTTCAATTGTGACTATTATGGCTGCCTCAAAATATGCTCCGCAGTTTAAATCATTTACAGGAGTATTTGATAACGGTCCTGAATATAATGAACTGGAGTTTGCAAAAGAAGCCGCAAATGCTGCAAATTCTGAACTTTACGAAGTCTATCCCACCGAACAGGAGTTTATTGATATCCTGCCAAAGCTTATTTATCATCTCGATGAGCCTGTTGCAGGACCCGGCGTCTTTCCGCAGTATATTGTTTCAAAACTTGCATCGGAGCATGTAAAAGTTGTGCTTGGAGGCCAGGGAGGTGATGAAATATTTGGTGGTTATGCAAGATATCTTGTCGCTTATCTCGAGCAGGCTCTGAAGGGAGCAATATTTGAAAATAATGAGGAGAAAGAACATATAGTCTCCCTTAATTCAATTCTGCCAAACCTGCCATTCCTCAGAGCCTATTCCCCAATGCTTAAGGACTTTATGAGTGCTGATTTGTTTGAGCCGATGGACAGAAGATATTTCCACCTCATAAACCGTATCGGAGCTTCAGAATCTTATCTCAGTAAAGAATTCATGTCAGGGTATAATGAAAATGAGATTTTTGCAACTTTTTCGAAGTTGTTCAATCACCCTGACACTCTGAGCTATTATAACAAAATGACACATTTTGATATGGTGGCGAGCCTTCCTGGATTATTACAGGTGGAAGATCGTGTAAGCATGTCAGTTTCAATTGAATCCAGGGTGCCTCTCCTTGACAGAAGAATTGTCGATTTGATTTCCAGGATGCCTGCAGGCATGAAATTCAAAGGCGGAGAAATGAAATACCTGCTTAAGCGGACAGTAGGTGACATGATGCCAAAGAAAATTCTCAACCGTAAAGAAAAAATGGGATTCCCTGTCCCGCTTCATCTCTGGGCAAAAAATCATGCAAAAGATTTTATTCTCGATACTATGTCATCCCAGAATGCACGGAGCAGGAATATCATAAACTCAAAGTATGTTGAAAATATGATTTCTGCAGAACGGCCCTTCGGACGCGGATTATGGGGTATCCTGTGCCTCGAATTATGGTTTCAGCAATTCATCGATAAATAATAGTCCATTCGGACATTAAGTCACCTAAATATATAAATAAATTTTTTTAATTATGGATAATTTGCCATCACTTCCCAATTTGGAAAATTGGAAGGTAAAGAAAATTGGTGTCATTGGACCTGGTATTGTAGGCATGCCTATGGCTGCAATGCTTGCTTCTGCCAGAATAAAAATAGGAGTTAGCCAACCGGCTAAGGTCATTGTTATTCAACGTGAATCGGTTAACTCCGGATGGAAAGTTGATGCAATAAACCAGGGGAAATCTGTTATCGGAGGTATCGAACCGGATCTGGATAAGATAACATTTGATGCTGTGAAAGAAGGTTTACTCTCAGCAAGCTCTGATTTTTCAGTTCTTTCCGACGCTGACGTAATCCTGGTTTCAGTCCAGACCGATAAAAAGAACTTCGAACCTGATTACGGTCCTATGTTCGGAGCTCTTGAAAAACTAGGGGAGGCACTTAAGAATAAGCCGTCCGATAAAATACCTCTGGTAATCTTTGAATCTACTCTGGCTCCGACAACAATGGATACACTCT
>PMIL01000171.1 GCA_003157075.1 Bacteroidales bacterium
TCTCTTTGTGTCCTTACTATAAACCTTTTATTTAACAGGATAAGGAGGATGATCAGGAATTTTCTTTCCTTTGGTTTTCAGGTCCTGCAGTATGACCTCAATGGCTTTATTTAGCTGTTGATCTGTTCCGGTAAATTCAAGATACGGATCATTGTCTACTGTAATATCCGGTTCGACACCCTTGCCCTCAATAATCCATTCTTTTCCTTCCAGATCGTACCTCGAAAATTCGGGTCTGTTCAAAAAGCCTCCGTCTAAAAACGGCAGTGAGCCCCTTATGCCTGTCACTCCGCCCCAGGTTCTTTTCCCGACAACTGTGCCAAGCTTGTAAAATTTAAACCTGTAGGTGACAATATCCCCGTCTGAAGCTGAAAACTCATTGCACAACAAAACAAGCGGACCATACATTGTACCATAAGGATCAACATCAGGTTTGGAATAGCGTGTATTCGTGATCTGAGATGCTACCCTGCTCAGTCGTTCAACCACAATTGGAGATACAAACCCTCCTCCGTTGCCTCTTACATCAATAATCAATGCTTCCTTACTTAACTGCGGATAGTAGTATTTAGTAAATTCATTCAACCCTTCAACACCCATGTCTGGTATATGAACATAACCAACCCTGCCATTAGTTGCTTTGCTGACTTTTTCTATATTTTCGCTTACCCATTTATGATAATACAAACCTGACTCACTTGCTATTGGAATAACGGTTACTTCATGTTTCCCCTGTTCACGAGCAGCTGAGTTTATAACTAGTTTTACCTGTTTTCCGACTTTATTTACCAGTGCCTCATAGATGTTGTTCATCTCTTTCACAGGTTTACCATCAATTTCCAGTATGAAATCACCTTCCTTTGCATTTACTCCTATTNNGTATAAGCATGGCCAATATTCAGTTCACCTATAAGTTCTCCGATTAAATAAGTCAGATCGTTCCTGTTATTTACATATTTGACCATTGCGCCGTATTTATCACCCTCTGCCTTCCAGTCAACACCATGCATATTAGGAACATAGAAAAACTCATTCATCTGTCTCCATGCTTCTTTATAGATCTGTTGCCATTCTTCATGTTTGTCTAACATGATCTGCAGACCTGACAAATTAAGTTTGTCGGTGATTTTTATTTCTGTTACAGGAAGATTGATAATCCCGTATGATTCATTCTGAGAAACAAGCATCTTTTTCTTATTTGCAGAAAGCTCATATCCATCAATTGATCCCAGATTTTTTTCTGTTCTTTCGTCAAAGTCGAACTGGCATAAGACCGGTTTCGGGCTATCTTTTCCCCGACGCATATAGAAAAGCTTGCTTTCGGCTGAAGCAAGATTGCCATAATTTGAAGGAGGAACAGGAAGTTTTGCGATACGCCCCTGGATGCCATCAATATCTATTTTAATATCAGCTGATTTGACAGGTGCTTTTGTCTCTTTCTTTTTATCGTTCTCTGCTGTTTTTGTATCAGCTTTTGGCTCAGTCTTTATCGTATCGACTTCGTCACTCTTTGGATTGAATAAAGATGGAGTATCCTTTGCTAAAGTGATAAAATAGATACCATTCATATATGAATAACTGATATTCAGCTCAATATCACTAAAATCAGGGTTGAAATCCCGCGAAGAGATAAAGAACAGATACTTTCCGTTACTGCTGAAAACGCCATTAAAAGCCTGATACCAATTTTCAGTAACCGGATAGGATTTTGATTGTTCGAGGGAATAGAGATTAATTTGCTCAAAACGGTTGTTTCCCGACTTACTATAGGTAACCCATTTGCTGTCGGGAGACCACGAATAATCCTGGACTTCAGATATACTGTCCGTATCAATGACTTTAACTGCTTTAGCAGCTATATCGGCGTAGAGTACCCGTTGCTTATTATCTGACCAGAGCAGTTTTTTACTGTCAGGTGACCAGTAAGGCTGATATTTATACTCATTGCTGCCAGTTGTAATTTGCAGAGGTGGCTGGCTTCCATCCTGGTCCTGTATATAAATTTCATCTTCACCGGTTTTATCTGAGATGTAAGAAATCCATTTTCCATCAGGTGACCATTTTGAATTTCTTTCATGAACTCCTGAAGTTTGGGTAAGATTTCTTGTTTCGCCATATTTTTCAGGAACAGTAAAAATATCGCCGTGAGCTCCAAAAAGCGCTCGTTTGCCATCGGGAGATATTTCAAAATTAGTGATGCTTTTACTTACATTGGTCAAAGCAGGTCTTCCTGATACGAAATCCTCGGCGATAATAATATTTACCTTTTCTGATTTTTCAGCTGCCAGATCCATCTTATAAATATATCCGCCGTTCTCATACACGATTGCTTTGTTCCCGAGTGATGGAAATTTTATATCAAAGTCTTTGTAATCAGTAAGTTGTTTAGTCAGTTTCGATGTTAAATCATATACATACAAATTCATTCTTTTATTATCTCCCCTGTCAGATAAAAAATAGATTTTATTTTCATACCACATGGGAATAATATCCTGGGCGGGATTGTTTGTAATGTTTTCAATCTTTTTCGTAGTAAAATCAAAAACCCATATATCATCAGCCATACCTCCCCGGTATCTTTTCCATGTTCTGAATTCTCTGAAAACTCGATTATAAGCCATTTTACTATCATCAGGTGAATAGGAGCAAAAACCGCCTCTGGGAAGCGGCAGCTCTTCCGGCATTGATGCATCAGTATTCACTGTGAAAAGAGAACCGTTAAAATCATTAAAGGTCTTTTTCCTTGAACGAAAAACTATGTTTTTATTATCATGTTTCCAGCCAATTACAATATTATTGGGTCCCATCCTGTCGGAGATGTCATCCCTTCCCAATGTTGCAGTATAGGTTAATCTTTTCGGAACACCTCCGAGTGAATTCATGGTAAACACTTCCGTATTACCATCATACTGGCCGGTAAATGCAAGAGTTTTTCCGTCAGGTGAAAATCTTGGAAACATTTCATAACCAATCTGGTTTGTAAGCTTTCTCGCAACTCCTCCATCAGAAGCAACAGTATATAGATCGCCAGCATAGGCAAAGACAATCTGATTGTCATAGATGGCAGGGAATCTTAAAAGACGCGCCTCTTCCTGTGCCGATATTGTATTGTGTCCGAAAAATATCAGGATCAGGATTACAAAAAATAATTTTTTCATAGAAGTAGAATTAGTTTTTCAGGGATAAAATCATGGCATAAATATGAAGTGGAATGCCATGAATGATTATAAATTAAAATTAGAACAAATAATTGTGTTAAAAAAATAATTAAATCAGACTTTAATGAATTGCTGAAGATCTTTGACGCCATTAACTGACGATTAAACCTATCCGGATATTCTAATGAATATTTGAGAAAGTACAATTTCCTGCTATATTTGCATACAGTCGAAATAATAAAAAATAATATAACTATTGGTAATGATACATAAAAGATTCAAAAACGCTTGAAGATCAATGAGGGTTCTTGAATAATTCCTGATTCTCAAATTATATAATAATAGAGTAGTTAAACTTTAACCTTATTTATATGAATAAAGCAATCTCCATATTTTTGTTTATTATGCTAAGTGCATCTATATCCGGACAGGATATAGCCCAGTGGCGCGGACCTGACCGGAACGGTATTTATAACGAAACAGGATTATTAAAAAAATGGCCTGATTCCGGACCAAAGCTTTTGTGGCATTTTGATGAGCTAGGTGAGGGTTTTACATCTGCAGCCATAACAACAAACGGGGTTTTTATTACCGGAATGATTAAAGATAAGGGGAACATCTTCGGCTTTGATCAGAAGGGCAAGCTTCTCTGGAAGAAAGAATATGGTTCGGAATGGACAGATAGCCATAATGGGGTTCGGTCTACACCACTCGTAGTGAAGGGCCATATCTATTTTATGAGCGCTTTTGGAAAAGTCGTCTGCATGAATTGCTTCAACGGACAAACTATATGGACAGTTGATATGGCTACTAAGTATGGTGCCAGAAATATTGAGTGGGGAATTACCGAGAATCTGCTTTTTGACGAAAATACTTTGTACTGTACACCGGGAGGCTACGGAGCTTCAATGGTAGCATTAGATATGAATACAGGTCAAGAGATATGGAAGAGCAAATCAAATAGTGAGAAATCTGCCTATTGTTCTCCAATGATGATAAAGCTGGCTGACAAGAAAATTATCGTGACAATTATGCAGAATTCGATCTGTGGTTTTGATGCCTCAACAGGTATTCAGCTTTGGAAGTCAGAGTTCAGAATGGATCCGGATGTCCATCCGAATACACCGGTTTATATTGACGGATATCTTTATTGTGGCAGCGGATATGGACTGGGCAGCGTTATGCTTAAAGTATCAGCGGATGGTAAAAGTGTAACACAGGCTTGGAAAAATGCTTCATGTGATCCGAGAATGGGAGGGGTGGTTGTTCTGAATGGCCGTATTTATGGTACAGGTGACAGGAACAGGAAGCTTTTCTGTCTTGACTGGAAAACAGGGAAAGAACTGTATTCAACAAAAGAGCTTTCTCCTGCCAATCTTATCGCCGATAATGGATTATTATATATTTACAGCGAGTCAGGTAAAGTCAGCCTTGTTGAACCACAGGCAGATAAATTTAATGTATTAAGTTCATTTTCAGTTCCTTCTGGAGCCGGACCTCATTGGGCTCACCTGGTTATTAAAGATAAGAAACTTTATGTTCGTCACGGAAACTCACTGATGGTTTATGATATAGCCGGGAATTAACCCCTTGGCCTGTTTTCTATCATAATCACTGATTGGGAGAGGGAGATCCTTCGCTTCGCTCAGGATCTTCTACTCACATTAACTAATTTTCATATGAAATCGTACCTAGCTGGCACTCCCGAGTCCGAGTTTCTTCTACGGTTTCACCAGTACCGGCTTCCCGAATCCTATTTTTTCAAGAGGTTTCAGCTGTGTAGCTGCGTCGCCCACAATTACATAATACATCTTGTCAGGAACGATATATTTGTCTGTAATTGCTTTGTGTTCCTCAATTGTCATATTATTTATAACGTTTTCTTCCTTTTTGATATAATCATCAGGAAGTCCGTATTTGGAGATCGTGGAAAGCATTCCGACAAGCGATCCGTTTGTCTCGAACCGGAGCGCATTTGAAAGTATCATACAGTTTTTAATAAACTGCAGGTCTTTTTCGTCAATACCATTGCGGTACTTCTCCATTTCATCCCTGATTATTTTTACCGATTCGAAGGTTGCATCTGATCTCACACTGGAAGCAGCAACAAAAGGGGCTTTAACCTTCATTTCCTGAAAACTGCTTGAAGCGCCGTAGGTAAACCCTTTCTCTTCACGCAGGATCTGATTAAGAATACTTGTGAACGCACCGCCCAGCCTGTAGTTCACAAAATCTGCCTTCACATAATCGGGATCACTTCGGGATAGAGCGAGATAGCCTGTGAATATTACTGATTGCCTGGAACCCGGAATGTCAACAAAATAGATCCGGGATTTTTCGGGATCAGGAGGAACAGGATATGAATTCAATTTTACTTCTTTAGCTTTCCATTCATTTTCAAAAGGTTTAAGCGCTGATAAAACCTGCTCTTTTGAAACATTTCCTGCTACAAGTATTTTTGTTACTCCGGGTGAGAAGTTTTTGTCATAATAGTTTTTTAAATCGCTCAAAGTGATCCTTTCAATAGACTCCCTGGTTCCCCTGGTACTGTAACCGAATATATTATCAGTTCCGAAGAGTAACTTGCCGAATAACATGCTAGCTACACTTTGCGGCTGAGCTTCTGCCTGGATAATACTGTTTTTTGTTCTTGTTTGCGCCATTCTGAACTCTGCCGTATCCCACCGTGGTTCGAGAATGATCTCTTTAAGAAGAGCAGCCGTTTTATCAAAGTTCCTTGACAGGGAGCTCGCATTTATCGACAGCTCTTCCTTTCCGGCATACATATTGATACTTGAGCCCAGGAGTTCTGTCTGTTCCTCAAGTTCTTCAGGTGTCATATTTTTTGTTCCCTGGGGAAGCACATTTGCAACCATATTAGCTACTCCCGGAAGGTCAATTTTATCCTGAAGAACGCCGCCATTAATGACCATTCTTAATTCTACAAGCGGTAATTCCTTATTCTGAATACCAAGGACTTCGATCCCATTTGCAAGGGTTGCTTTCCATAACACAGGTACATTTACTTCCGGAGCTTTTCTTTCAGGCGGTTCAGTGGTTCTGTCAAATGTGGAGGGGGATTTTACAATTTTATCCTCTGTTGTTGCTGCGATCTCAACCTGGCTGGCCTCTTTGATATTCTCTTCCTTTACACCTGCAGGAATTGAGTTCTCAGCCATCAGGTCAGTTTTTCCTTTTGGAACAAAACTTGTTACAATATGCGGTTTTCCTTTTATATATTTATTATAAGCATTTTTGACATCATCAAGAGTCACTGCCTTTATGTTTTCAATATCTTTTTCAATATATCCCGGATCATTGAGGTATGTGTTATAAAAAGCAAGTTGTATCGACTTATAGAAAACACTGGTGATACCTTCATAAAAACTTTTTTCACTTGAAGCTTTTACTCTCTCGATATCTTTCTCNNCTTGATGTCAGTTTCTTCTCTTTTACCAGTACCTTATATAACGGTGCCTTTTTGCCGTCAGCAAGTATTTTTGCAAGAAAATCGAGAGCATAGGTGTCTTTCTGGTAAGATTGTGAAGCCGGCCATACCATGGTTATCTCGGGTACATTTGCAAAATTATCCTCATGATAAAGCTTAATAGTTTTCTGAAGGGTTGGTATCATAGCCGATCGTTTAGCTACTTCCCCGTGCGATTTTATTTCCCCGAAATATTTATTAATCATTAGTTTCACAGAATCAGGATTAAAGTCGCCAGCGAGTACAAGGGTAGCATTGTTTGGCCCGTAGAAATGTGCATAATAAGCCTTTACATCATCCTGAGAGGCATTCTTCAGATCCGCCATTTCACCGATAACCTCCCAATTATAAGGGTGATTATCCGGGTACAGGTTTTTATCAACGACGTATTCAGTAAAGCCATATGGTGTATTATCTTCCCTTTGTCTTTTCTCATTTGAAACTACATTCTGCTGAACGGCAAGGGTGTGTTTGGTAACAGAGTTTATAAAGTATCCCATTCTGTCCGATTCAAGCCATAATATTCTTTCCAGGGCATTTTTGGGAAACATTTCAAAATAGGTGGTAATATCCCGTTCAGTAAAACCGTTATTGGTTCCTCCTGCTCCTTCAATGACTTTGTCAAATGTTCCGCTGGGTACATTCTCCGATCCTCCAAAAAGCAAATGCTCAAAAAGATGGGCAAACCCGGTTTTGCCAGGTACTTCCCTGCTGGAACCGACATGATACATAATGGCATACGAAATTATCGGATCTGAATGATCTGTATGAAGTATTACCTGAAGACCGTTTGGCATGGTATACTTTTCAAAATTTATTTTAAGTGAATCAGTCTGTGGGGCCTTGCTGCAGGTTGTGCTGATCAGTAATATGGTCAGTATCCCAAAGATCTTGAGTATGTTGCGGATCTTGTTCATTTTTTAGATTTTAAGTTTAATAATATTATTGCGGCATATTAATATAACCAATGTAAGCACTTAAGGTATAGAGCATATTCATTCAAAATTAAACAAATTTTGTTTCTAATAGTTTCCCGGGAAACTATTTAGAGGCATTTTTGTGTATATTTAATGAGATTTCAATTTCCTTCATGAAAGGAAGCAATTCTCTAACTACATGAATCTATGAAGAAGATAGTTTCTGTTCTGATATTTTTTTCTGTTGCTGCTCTTCTGTCAGCGCAGAAAAGACCTTTTTTGTCAAATATATATGACTACCTGGAAAATACAAGTGTATTTGAATTGAACCAGGAATCCGGACATACCCCGCTTGTGCCATATATGTCTGTTGATGAAGCCCTGCAAAACAATCGTTTTAAAGCAACCGGATTCATGTCTCTGAACGGTACCTGGAAATTCCATTTTTCAGATACCCCNNACAGCTCCTTTTAAGACGAATCCCCCATTTGTTCCCAGGGAATATAATCCAACAGGATCTTACAGGAAAATCTTTACTATTCCTGATTCATGGAAAGGAAAAGAGGTATTTCTGAGAATGGAAAAAACGGCTTCAGCTTCTTTTGTATGGGTTAATGGTAAAGAAGTTGGCTATAACGAAGGCGCCCAGGAACCAGCTGAATACAATATCACCAGATATCTGAAACCAGACAAAAACACAATTGCAGTTAACGTCTATAAATACTCTGATGGGTATTATCTTGAAGGACAAGATTACTGGCGCCTGGCCGGGATCTTTGATGATGTCTGGCTTTTCGCAACTCCGCCTGCACATATATTTGACTGGTATGCAACGACCGACCTTGACAAGACCTATACCAATGCGCAACTTAATTTGTTGTTTGATGTTAAAAATTATTCTCAGTCTGATGTGAATGATCTTTTATTGAGAACAACACTGTATGATCAGGGCAAAAGGGTAGTAAAAAAAATTGACTCAGAAAAATTTTCTATTCCATCGGGAGATAAACAGACCATAAAATTATCTGATGAGATAAATAACCCGGCGAAGTGGTCAGCCGAGTTTCCTAATCTGTATACACTCGTTTTTGAACTGATAAATTCTTCTGGAAAAACCATTGAGGCAATAAATGGCAGGATTGGATTTAAAAAGACCGAAATACGGAATCAGGTGTTCTACCTGAATGGAGTACCTGTGAAACTCAACGGGATAAACAGTCATATGCAACACCCTACTCTCGGTCATACCATGAACGAAGAGACAATAAGAAAAGACATGAGCATTCTCAAACAGTTCAATATCAACTGCGTCAGAACCTCTCATTACCCTCCGGTAATAAGATACCTTGAACTGGCAGATGAATACGGCATTTATATAGTTGACGAAACCGGAGATGAGGCTCATGCAACTGAATATTTATCGGAAAGGAAAGAGTGGGAAGGAATGTATCGTGAAAGAGCCCGAAGGATGGTACTACGCGACAGGAACCATCCATCAATTCTGTTCTGGAGTGCGGGAAATGAAAGCGGTGAAGGTCAGAATATCTGTGCTGTAATTGATGAAGGGAAAAAATATGATAAAACACGTTTCTGGATGTATGGAGGGAATGCTTTCTCTCATCCATGTGAAGAAATAATCGGTCCGAGGTATCCCAAGATATCTGACCTTATTACAAAAGTTCTCCTTGTCCCTGACAGTATTGATCCACGACCTTCGTTCCTTGATGAGTATCTTGCAGTTACGGGTAACGGGGGAGGCGGATTGGATGAGTACTGGAACGCATTCTACAGGTATCCCAGAAGCATGGGTGGAGCTATCTGGGATTTTGTGAGCACAGGATTAACTGAAAACATTAAATCTTTAAAAGATGGTTCTGGAAATAATATTCAGGTAAATGTTATGGGAAGGGCAAAACTGGTAAACTCTACGGATGGAAAAGGAATAGATCTGAATGGTCACGATCAGTGGGTTGAAGTTTACAGGGATGATGCATTGGAGATTAACGGTAACCAGCTTACGCTTGCACTTAAGGTCTATCCACGTTCTCTCAGCAGTTCAGCCGGTACGCTTATTACTAAAGGAAACTGGCAGTTTGGCATCCACCAGATCAGGAAGGACTCACTTGAATTTTATCTGACTACAGATCAGAAACATAAGATACAGATAGCTCTGCCGGTGAACTGGGAATACAACTGGCATCAAGTATCGGCAAGGTATAACGGAAAGGACATTTCAATATCAATTGATGAAAAGAACAGCAATTCAATGCCAGTGTCAGGCAATATCAGAAATACTCCGTTTCCTGTAAATATTGGACGCAATGCCGAGATTCACGGGCAGGAGACTTCGGTTTACATTTGTGATGCAATAATTGATCAGGTCGGAATATTCGCAAAAGAGGTGTCTCCTGATTTAGTTTCAAAGCCAACTGACAATCTTAAAAAGCAGGCTGCTTTATGGCTCGATTTTGAAGACATGACGCTAAAGGGCCAGTTTTACAGCTACGGAATTGGAGCCAGAACTTATGGCGCCATATGGCCTGATCGCAGGCCGCAGCCGGAGATGTGGCAGATTAAAAAATCGGGACAGCCGGTAAGTTGCTCTCTCGTTTCCGCTGATAAAGGAGAAGTTGAAATAACTAACAGGTATCTTTTTACAAACCTGAAAGATCTCCAAACCGAATGGATCCTGCAGGGTGACGGAGAGACAATTGATCACGGAACCCTGCCGCTTAACCTGGAAGCACAGAAGAAAACCGTCGTTGCGATACCCTTCAGAAAACCGGTGATCAAAGAGTGCGTAGAGTATCGCTTATTGATAAGTTTTCGTCAGAAAGAAAAGAAATTGTGGGCTGACCAGGGATTTGAAATAGCCTGGGACCAACTTGATCTGAACTGGTCAAAGCCCGTTCAGATTCTCACTAATTCTCCCGGGTCATTATTAACAATCGTGGAGGAAAAAAGTAACATAATAATTAAGGGTAAGGATTTCACGTACGTTTTTGATAAGGCAAAGGGAGAACTGGCTTCCATGCAGGTCAAAGGCAAGGAAATTATAAAAAGAGGGCCTGAGCTCAATGTTTGGCGTGCACCACTTGCAAATGAGACTGATGAATGGGCTTTCGGAATTTCAAACAGTAAGCATCTTACCGGGGGATTTGGCCATATGGTATCCACAGAATGGTATTCAGCTGGTCTGGATAAATTGCAGACTATCAATGAATTGTTCAGTTTCAGGAAAACTGAAGAAAACAATGTTATCGTAGAGATCAGGAATCTGATGTTACTGGGTACTGGAAAAGGAGCATTTATGAATCATTTTATATACAACATCGATAGCAATGGTCAAATGGTGATAGACCATTCTGTAGTACCTGATGGCGATATGCCGGCCTGGCTGCCAAGATTAGGAGTTGAACTGATTCTTGATAAGAGTCTTGCCAATGTTCAATGGTATGGCAGGGGTCCCCAGGAGAATTATCCTGACAGGAAATCAGGATATAAGACCGGGATTTATAATTCTACAGTTACAGGTATGTATGAACCATATCTTATTCCGCAGGATTATGGTCTGAGAACCGATAACAGGTGGGTCCGGATGACTGATGTACAAGGGGTGGGAGTGGAGTTCAGAGGTGATAAATTATTTAATTTCAGCGCACAGCCATATTCAACTGACAACCTTACAAAAGCGCTTTATACATATCAGCTTCATCCTTTTGACGGAGTGACATTTAATTTCGATTATGCAACAAGCGGAGTGGGTTGCACAGCCTTATCTGTATTCA
Organism: Bacteroidales bacterium; assembly: GCA_003157075.1. GTDB lineage: Bacteria > Bacteroidota > Bacteroidia > Bacteroidales > VadinHA17 > LD21. The sequence continues at coordinate 11,351 of PMIL01000171.1, forward strand.
CAGCCTACCAGGTTATGCCCCAGAGATATGATTTCCGGATTACAATAAGACCGGTAATTCAATAAGATTACTCCAACTCCACTCTTGCCCACAAGTTACTGGCTGATAATTCAATAGCCTTTTTGAGATTTTCATTTGCTGCTCCTTTATTCCCAAGGCCTTTGTACCCAAGTCCTTTAAGCAAATACGCATTTGAAAGCCGTTCATTTTCTGCTTCACGTTCCCCGAATTTTGCAAAATAATCTACCTCAGAACCCGATTTAAGCTGCTTATCACCTTCTGAAATAAGAGTATTGAAATACTCAAATGCATTTGCTTTATTTCCGGTTTTAATAAAACTCAATCCCTGGTAATAACGGGCATAGTTGTAGTCTGTCAATGCCTGACCGGATGACAGCAAAAAATATGATTTCGCAGAGTCCTTTTTATCCAGGGCTTCATAAGCCAGACCAATAAAATAATTGATCTGGGGACTCCTGATATCATCACCATCACCTTTGGTTTTTGAATTTTCCGGAGTTGCCACGCTCGCNNTCTACTGTAATATCCCTGACACTTGAACTTCCTTCACGGAAATGGAAATTGCTGTTGTTTAAATAACTAACTGCTTTATCAGGCTGTCCGGCAAGATTAAGTACAATTATTTCACGTACAAATGCATCATCCCGTTGTTTGACAACTTCATTTTTTGACTCAAAAAGCTTAGCCCGTTTTTCTATAGAGGTATTGTTCAATTCATAGAGAGGATCGAGCTCTGCGTAATAGACCGGATCATCCTTTTTAATTTCCAGAGCTTTTTCGTATGCATTTATAGCTTTTGGTACATTATTGGAATGCTGATAGTATCCCCAGCCAAGATTCCTCCAGGCGATAGCCAGAGAAGGATCGAGCTTTACAGCATTTTCCCAGTATTCGATGGCCTTCTGAGGCTGTTTATCATAAAGAAGGTTACCCAGATAATAATAAGGTCTTGCATCGTTCGGATGATATTTCAGAGCCAGTTTAAAGACTTTTTCTGATTCGAGACGGTAAGGGAATCCATAATCAACAGGCTGCTCTGATCCTTCGCTGAAGAATTTATCGGCTTCAGTTGAATTACCATTTTTATCCTCAATATATCCGAGCCAATAACTGATTTCCTGATTCCGGCCTTTAAACCGTCTCAGAACATCTTCAGCTTCTTCAGTAAATCCATCATTCATGTAACCAACGGCAAGTTCCAGATAGTTCTGATCAAAATCCCTCATTTTCCTGTTGAGCTCCCCAATTAGCTTTACTGAATTCCGGGTATCTCCTGATTTTTTTGCCAGAAGATAATTCTCATTGGCTGCCCTGAAATCAAGAGGATCTTTTTTAACCAGATCCGTTATTATTGCAAGGGCATCAGTAATATTGTCCTGTCTTCTCAGTATCGATGTTTTAAGTGATATTGCAGCATTATTGACAGCATCTGTTGAAAGAGACTCATTGATCTGTGACAAAGCTCTTACAAAATCGCCTCTCAGGCATGATATTCTTGAAAGCTCAATATAAGCGGCTGAATGAAAAGCATAATCCCA
>PMIL01000232.1 GCA_003157075.1 Bacteroidales bacterium
AATCGTACAAAACCCTCGCGAACTGGCACGGTCCCTTAAATTCTTTCGTAGGTGATCAGACAGCAGACGAAATGATCGCTCCTACACGCGGAGGTGACTGGGATGATAATGGCGCACTTCGGGTATTACATCAACATAAATGGGATCCAGATAATGCAAACTTAGCTGCTTTCTTTAATGCTTTGGCTTCCGGATTATTTTCCGCAACTGACCTTCTTCAATTCAAGCCAAGTGCACAGCAGGAAGCTGAAGCACGCTACATCAGAGCCTTTTATGTGTTCTGGCTTTGCGACGGATGGGGACAGGTTCCAATGCGTGAACCAGGAGCGCCACTTGCAAATATACCAACAGTTATGACCAGCTCTGATGCAATTAATTTTGTAATCTCTGAGCTGAAAGCGATTCTGCCCAACCTTCCTGATAATGTTCCGCCTACGCAGGCCTCCAAGGCTGCAGCAAATGCGCTATTAGCCAAAGCATATCTGAATAAGGCAGTTTTTGAAAGCACCGATCGTATAACATTCACCTTTGGCGCCGAGGATATGAATTCAGTTATTACATATTGTGATGCCATCATTAACTCAGGAAAATATGCACTGGAAGCTAACTATTTCAATAACTTCACCTTCGATAATGGTACAAACTCCTCAGAGTTGATTTTCTGTACCAACAACATTGCAGGCATTCAGTCAAATAGTATGAGGTCATTTTGGATGTCTGGATTGCATTACAATCAAACTCCCAGCGGATGGAACGGATTTACTGCCCTGGCTGATTTTTATAATTCTTTTGATGCTACCGACACGCGGAGAGGCGTGGAATTACCAGATCTAAAAGCCACATACGGGTTAAGAGCCGGCTTACTTTTCGGACAACAATACAATAAGGATGGCGTAGCTCTGAAAGATCGTCAGGGTAATCCCTTATCATTTACAATGGAGAGTCCGATTATTGTTTCAGGCGCTCTTCTTGAAGTCAGCGGTGTTCGTTTTATGAAATTTATTCCTCCCGCTACCAACGAAGATGTCCCTGGAAATAAATTTGGATTCTTCAGATATTCCGATGTGCTGTTAATGAAAGCCGAAGCATTATTGCGCACTAGTAACGCAGGCGGCGCTTTAACAATTGTGAATGATCTTAGAGCTGTTCGCGGAGCCGCTGCCCTGGCATCAATCGACGAAACATCCTTATTAGCTGAAAGAGGTCGTGAATTATACGTAGAAGGCTGGAGACGCAATGACCTGGTACGTTTTGGTAAGTTCCTTGAACCATGGAGTGAAAAAGCAGCTTCTGATCCTAAATATCTGTTGTTCCCCTTCCCTTCAGCTCAGATTGTTGCAAATCCGAGCTTAAAACAAAATCCGGGATACTAATTAAACCATAATAATGTAAGGTCATACTCTTACACGCACAGATTAAAAGTCAGGATGCAATGCATTCTGACTTTTATTTTTAAAAATTATTTGAATATGGTTATATTCATCCCTTGAAATATAACGTTAGCATCGTGAGTATTCTTTAGTATCCATAATTCATTTCATTTCATTGTATGTTCAGGAATAAAACTCTAATATTCTTCATTGCCTTATCGATGGCCAGCTGTAAGCATGATAAAAAGGTTGAAATCACTAAAGACACATTGTTCGAGTTGATACCTCCGGAGGCCAGCGGGGTAAATTTCATCAATAAAATAACCGATGAGAAAGCCTCAAATGTATTTCTCTACCGTAATTACTACAATGGCGGAGGAGTTGCTATTGGAGATATCAATAACGATGGCTTGCCCGATATATATCTGACATCCAACCTGGAGAAAAACAAATTGTACCTGAACCTGGGTAACTTTAAGTTTAAAGATATAACAGCCAGTTCAGGAACAGGAGGAGAACATGCCTGGTCGACCGGCGCTGTGATGGCTGATATAAATGGGGACGGTTTACTGGATATATATGTCTGCAATGCCGGAAACGCAAAAGGTGATAACAGGAAAAATGAACTATTCATCAACAATGGTGATCTTACTTTTTCTGAAAAGGCTGAAGAATATGGAATAGCAGACGATGGTCTTACTACGCATGCTGTTTTTTTTGATTATGATGGAGATGGCGACCTGGATCTCTTTATCCTGAATAACAGTTTCATTCCCGCAAATAGCCTGGAGTTTTCCAATATGCGTGATGTGAGAAGCGAGAACTGGAACGTACCTGAAGCTCTTAAAGGAGGCGGTGATAAACTCTACAGAAACGACAATGGCAAATTCAAGGATGTGAGTAAGGAAGCAGGCATTTATGGCAGCCTAATCGCATTTGGAATGGGCGTAACGGTTGGAGATGTTAACGGCGATATGTTACCTGATATCTACGTTGCAAACGACTTCTATGAACGCGACTATTTATATATTAACCAGGGAGATGGAACTTTTAAAGAAAGTATAGAAGATTGTATGGGTCATATTAGTCTTTCCTCAATGGGAGTCGATATGGCCGATATTAATAATGATGGATTATCTGATATATGCGTAATAGATATGTTGCCGGAGGGAGATACACGATTAAAAAAAACCACTGATTTTGAATCTTACGATATTTACAACCTTAAGGTGAAACGCGATTTTTATCACCAGTTTCAGCAAAATACACTGCAGTTAAACAACGGAAATAAAACCTTTTCTGAAATTGGTTTCTATAGTGGAGTAGCGCAAACCGACTGGAGCTGGGGACCTCTGATATTCGATATGGACAATGACGGATACCAGGATATTTTTGTAACTAATGGTATTTATCACGATCTCACCGATCAGGATTTTATTGATTTTTTTTCAAATAAAATTGTCCAGAAAATGATATTATCAGGCGTAAAACAAGCAGTTGACTCGATAATCAATATGATGCCAAGTATTCCTATTCCAAATTATGGATTCAGAAACAATGGTGATCTGACTTTCACAAATAAGAGCGCCGAATGGGGATTGAATACCCCCAGTTTCTCAAATGGCGCAGCTTATGCTGACCTCGATAATGATGGCGATCTTGATTTAGTTGTTAACAACGTTAACCAGCCCTGCTTTGTATACAAGAATTTAAGCAGTGAAAAAACCGGTAATCATTACCTTAAAGTACGGCTGAAAGGTGAAGGGAAGAATACTTTTGGTATTGGAAGTGTTGTGAATGTCTATTTCGGTGGTCAGATTCACAAACGGGAGCTGATTCCATCAAGAGGTTTTCAATCTTCTGTTGACCCTGTTTTGAATTTTGGATTAGGTAAAACAACCATGGCAGATTCTGTTAAAGTAATCTGGCCTAATCGTAAATCACAGGTTATTAAGAATATAAACAGCAATCAATTGATAACATTCGACATCCATGATGCCACAAAAAAAGAACATATTTTAAGTGGCAATAAAACACCATCAGGAAAATTAATCGAATACAATTCGCCATTTGAACCTCATAAAGAGAATTCCTATGTCGATTTTGATTACGAAGGCTTAATTACTCAAATGTTGTCACGGGAGGGACCTCCAATGGCTGTGGGTGATCTAAACAATGATGGTCGTGATGACGTATTTATTGGAGGAGCCACAGGTTACCCCGGACAAATTTACCTTCAGTCACCTGAAGGAAAAATGATTCTTCAGAAAAATGATTGCTTTGAAAAAGACAAAAAATATGAGGATACCGCCGCCAGTTTCTTTGACGCGGACGGAGACGGGGATCTGGATCTTTATGTAGGCTCCGGAGGAAACGATAAAGAACCTGAATCTGAGTTATTAAGAGATCGCCTGTATATCAATAATGGCAAAGGCGGATTTGAAAGAGCAGCTGATGCAATTCCGGATTTCAGGTACAATACTTCTGTGGTAGCGCCTTGTGATTTCGACCAGGATGGAGATATTGACCTTTTTGTTGGCAGTTTAAGTGTTTCTCGTATATATGGCATTAACCCCAAGCACTATCTGCTTGAAAATGATGGCCATGGAAAATTCAGGGATGTAACAGAAGCTAAGGCATATAAATTTCGTGATATGGGGATGGTCACAGATGCTGTTTGGCAGGACCTGGATAACGATGGTTTGAAAGACCTGGTTGTTGTGGGCCAATGGATGGCTCCTGTTATCTATCATAATTCAGGACACGGATTAAGTCCGGTCGCAACATCGCTTGACACGCTGTCGGGATGGTGGAATGCTGTATCAGTTGCCGATTTAAACAATGATGGAAAAATGGACATGGTATTCGGTAACAGGGGTGACAACACTTACTTAAAAGCAAGCAGATCTGCACCGATAAAAATGTTTGTGAATGATTTTGACAACAACGGCAGCATCGAACAGATAATTACCAGATATACTGAAGGTAAGGACAAACCTATTGCATTAAAAAGAGAGCTCACTGCTCAAATTCCTCATCTCCTGAAGAATAACATGACATTTGCAGAATATGCTGAAAAATCCATTTATGAGTTGTTACCGGATGAGGTTATTAAAAATTCAATTAAAAAAGAGGTCACCATCACTGAAAGTATTGTGGCATACAATCAGGGCAATAACCAATATAGAATAGAAAAGCTTCCAAAGGAAATTCAGTTTACATGTGTGAATACAATTTTAACAACGGACCTGAATGGCGATAATTATAAAGATATTATTTTAGGTGAAAATAATTTTAGCTTTAAACCGCAGTTCGGAAGACTCGATGCAGGTTTTGCACATTTAATTATGGGAAGTGAAAGTGGTTTTAAGAAACCTGAACTAATAGGGACTACGGGCCAGGGAGTAGTCAAAAGCATTAAGGAGATTACAATAAAAAATCAAAAATACATAATACTGGGACTCAACGATGATAAGCCAAAATTATATAAAGTTAACAAGTAATACATGTTGCTTTTTGGTGTTGTTAGTTGCCATTGTTGCATGCAATCAAAATGATAAAAAGCAATTTGAAGTGATTCGTTCTTCTGAATCAGGAATTGATTTTGTCAATAAGGTAGTTGATAACAGTGATGCCAATATTTTGGATTATCCGTATTTCTACAATGGAGGGGGTGTCTCCGCTGGAGATATCAATAATGACGGGCTGGTGGACCTGTATTTCACTTCAAATCAGGGTCCAAATAAATTATACCTTAATAAAGGTAATATGAAATTTGAGGATATCACCGAATCTGCAGGAGTTGCAGGTCATTCCGATTGGAAAACCGGTGCTGTAATGGCCGATGTGAATGGCGATGGTTTTTTGGATATATATGTAACGGCAGTTGTAGGTGTATGTGGTTTCGAAGGAAAAAATGAACTCTTCATTAACCAGGGAGATGGAACTTTTAAAGAAGAAGCAAGAAAGTACGGCCTTGATTTTGCTACTTATTCAGGATCAGCAGCCTTTTTCGATTATGACAAAGATGGCGATCTTGACATGTACCTCCTCAACCAGGCTGCTCATACAAACATATCGTACGGTCCAAACACGCCGCGATATCCTCGTAACGACGAATCAGGTGACAGGTTAATGGAGAATCAGGGAGGTCACTTTGTTGACGTTAGTGAAAAAGCCGGTATTCATGATGGACCCGCCGGTTGCGGCCTGGGATTGGGAATTTCTGATTTTAACAATGATGGATGGGATGATATATATGTTGGTAATGATTCACATGAAAACGATTATTATTACATAAACAATGGCGACGGTACTTTTTCGGAACAACTTAAGGAGCATTTCAGCATGACAAGCCGTTCCTCAAGGGGTAATGATATTGCGGACATAAATGGAGATGGCTTTGCCGATATAATAACCGTTGATGCGTTACCTGAAGAAGAAAAGATTCTGAAATCCTCCAGAAGCGATGATCCTCCTGATTTACAGACAATATACGCAAAATTAGGCTATCATCCACAGTATATGCGCAATATGCTTCAGATTAACAAAGGTGGCAAATTCTTCTCTGAAAGAGCTTTGATCATGGGTGTCGCTGCTACCGATTGGAGCTGGTCTCCCCTGTTTGCTGATCTGGATCAGGATGGTATTTTAGATTTGTTCGTTACAACAGGCATTCATCGAAGACCATATGATCTGGATTTTATAAAGTTCATTTCAAACAAACAAATCCGGGATAAATTAAATAAAACTCGCTTAGTGGACAATGAAGCATTAAATCAGATGCCGCATGGTAACGTTCACAATTACGTTTTCCAGGGTGATGGAAAACATTTCACAAACAGATCAGGAGAATGGATGCCAATTGATACATTAATATCCAATGGCTCAGCATACGCAGACCTTGATAATGACGGAGCTTTGGATTTAATAGTCAATAACTATGGCAGTTCCCCTGTCATCTACCGAAATAAAAACAGCAAAGACTACAACTATCTGAAATTAAGATTCTCTTGCCATAATGAAAACAGATTTGGTATCGGAACAAAAGTTTTACTTTATAACCAGAATAAATTACAGACACGCCAGTTAAACTGTACCCGTGGATTCCAGTCTTCAATTGATCCGTCGCTTCATTTTGGCTTAGGTGCTTCAAAAATTATCGACTCGCTGATTATCATCTGGCCTGATAATAGTTATCAGAAACTTGAAAAGGTAAATGTCAACCAGACATTAAATATCAGCCCTTCTGAAAATCTGAAGCAATTTGACTGGGCGCGTTTAAACCCCGTTCATGATAAATGGTTTGAAAAGCCTGATACTTCAAAAATCATTTTAGCATCTCATGAGGAAAACAGTTTCGACGATTTTAAAAGGTATAATTTCATACCTTATAGAATATCAACTGAAGGTCCGGCATTGGCAATCGGCGATGTAAACGGTGACGGATTGCAGGATGTATATCTGGGTGGGGCAAAATTTTCCCCGGGCAGACTTTTTATCCAGACCAAAGAAGGCTTCTCTTTAATGAAAACACCTGATTTTATTACCGATAAGAATTCGGAAGATGTTGATGCACAGCTTTATGACCTTGACGGTGATGGAGACCTTGACCTGTTTGTGGTATCAGGCGGCGGTGAATTCTACAAACAAAGTCCTGAGCTGAAGGACCGAATATATTTTAATGACGGGAAAGGTCATTTTACAAAAAGAGAACAGGCTGTTCCGGTTTTTATCGAAAACGGTTCTGTTGCACGAATGGCTGATTATGATAATGATGGTGATATCGATATTTTCGTTGCCGGAAGAGCTGTCCCTAGCCGTTTTGGAGAAATCCCTGATTCTTATCTTTTAGAAAATGACGGGCATGGCAATTTCACAATAAGTAACCAACCTGCATTAAAAAATACCGGGATGGTGACCGATGCTGTGTGGACTGACTTCAACGGGGATAAAATTCCCGATCTGATTCTGGTTGGTGAATGGATGTCTCCTCAGTTTTTTATAAATAAAAATGGAACCTTTACCAATGTCACTAAAAAATATCTTCCTGAAAGTATTAAAGGATTATGGAGAACCATCCAACCTGCAGATGTAAATTCGGATGGGAAAATGGATTATCTGGTAGGCAACTGGGGTTTAAACAGTAAATTTCATGCTTCACAGAAGTATCCTTTAAAAATGTATGTTGGCGATTTCAATGGAAAGGGTCAGGTAGAAACCCTCATTGCATTGGAAAAAAACGGGAAATATTATCCGGTTAATTCAAAGGATGAAATTGACAGCTTAATGGGAGATAAAACCAGAAAACAATTCCCTTACTATCGTGATTTTGCAGGTAAAACCATGGAACAGGTTTTTGGAAAACAGGTTCTGTCGAAAGCATCGTTACAGGAAGTAAACACATTGGCGTCAGGATACCTGAGAAACGATGGGGAAACCTTCACTTTTGTTCCGCTTGATGACGAATTTCAAATCTCTCCTGTAAATCGTTTTTTGGTAGAGGATTTAAATGGGGATGGCAAAAAGGATATTCTTGTGGCTCCGAATTTTCTTGGTGTAACTCCATACCATGGAAGGTTTGTGTCGAATACGGGAACAATACTTTCAGGCGATGGCAGTATTCTGGATGGACTTGAAACCGGGATTAATTTCAGCCGGAAAGAAATCAGAAGAATAAATACAATAACAGTTGATAGCGAAATTTATTTGCTTGCTGCACCAAATAATGATTCTCTGTTATGGTATAAAATCAAAAAATAAATAAAAAAATGAAGCCAACCAACATTTCTTTTTTTCCTGCATTCATTGAAAAGGATATTCTCTTATGAAAAAAATATTTATTTCTATCGGTTTTATAATTCTTTTGATCCTTATTGGTGTTTTGTTCCTTTATACAAGGCCAAGCGATTACCAGGCTCATTTTGCAGTAAAAGCCACTCCTGATATTGCTTATTACCATATTCTGAATTGGGATAAATGGAATCGGGGTCAGTTAGACGCTAAAATTGAAATTCTGAGCAAAACACCGGTAAGTAATCTTTCACAAAAAGTAACAGTAAAGGATACAACTTTAATTTTTAACTGGGAATTTAAAAAGTTAAATGATTCAGTTACCATGGTCAGAGCTTATGTCTCTGATCCTGACCGGAAACTCTATAACCGGTTAACTATTCCATTCACAAATACCCGTTTTAGAGAGGGTGTCAGGAACAATCTGCTTGACATTGAAACAAGATTGGACATAATGCTGGAAAAGTTTCATTATAAATTTACCGGCTATCATCACTTTGAGAAAAGACCCTGTGTTTACATTAACTTAAAAAGCACGATAAAAGGCAAAGCAAGGGCAATGATGTCAATTGTCACAGAGTTGAATCAATTTGTAAAGCAAAATAACCTGGAATTGGATGGCAAACCTTTCCTGGTTTTTAATGATTGGAATGAATCTAAGGATTCTATCAACTTTGATTTTTGCTTTCCAATCGTCAGGATTGATGCTGTTCCGAAGCACCCTGAAATTAAGTTTATGACGGTTGAAGGTATGGATGCACTAAAAACCGATTTCTTCGGAAACTACGGCATGACAGATATTACCTGGTACAATTTAGATGAAGAAGTGAAAAAGCAGGGATATCGTAGTAATAATAGACTGATTGAAGTATATTTTAACGATCCGCATTCGGGTGGTAACGAGCAGGAATGGAAGGCAGAGATCTATATGGGAATCGAATCAGTAAAATAGAATTAAACTAAAGTAAACTTTATATTCAGGGCAATTCATTCAGAAGTGTGATAACTTTGCGACTGATAGCCCATTCTTATGAAAAAAATAG
>PMIL01000235.1:0-1239 GCA_003157075.1 Bacteroidales bacterium
TTTGCCAATAATATTCACACCATTCACCACGAAATTTTTACCATTTTCAGTCAGTTCGCAGTTACCACCAGTTGATGATGCCAGATCAACGATAACAGATCCGGGTTTCATAGAATATACAGTCTCTTTCAGTAAAAGAACCGGAGCCTTCTTTCCCGGAATCTGAGCTGTTGCAATAACTACATCAGAGGCAATTGCACGCTGCTGAATGAGCTCCTGCTGTTTGCGCTTAAAATCTTCAGTTTGCTCTACTGCATACCCGCCAGCCGCAGAATCTTCTTTTGCTCCTTCCACCTCAATGAATTTTCCACCCAGACTCTTTACTTCTTCTTTTACGGCTGATCGTACATCAAATACCTCTACAACAGCACCAAGTTTGCGTGCTATTGCCACAGCCTGTAATCCAGCCACTCCGGCGCCCAGTATTAGCACATGAGATGGTTTTATCGTACCGGCTGCCGACATGAACATTGGAAAGAATCTTGGCAGCAGGGAAGCAGCTTCCAGAACCGCTTTGTATCCGGAAACAGTTGCCATTGATGACAGAATATCCATTGATTGTGCCCTGGTTGTTCGTGGAATAAGATCGAGTGCCAGAACAGATAACCCATGAAGACGTGCCTTTTCCAGCCATTCGCTGTTATCAACAGGATTAAGCATGGAGCATAATACCTGTCCTTTCTTAAAAGAATTAATATTATCAGAAACAGGGGGATTGACGGAAAGTAACATTTCAGACTCAGAAATTACTACTTTTCTTTCAGCCAGAATGGCTCCGGCGGTCTGATAAGCTGCGTCCGGTGCAAAAGCCCTCTCTCCGGCATTATTCTCAACCAACACATCTACTCCCATCTTTTTCATTGCAACAACTTCAGCAGGAAGGATAGCCACCCTGTTTTCATTTCCTGTCTCTTTGAGGATGCCTATTTTCATAAAATTCGGATTTTGGAGTTTAGAGTTTGGGATGCCTAAAGATAAAATCAGAAATTTGTTACTAATATAATAAACAATACATTATCCATTGCTGAATACTTGTAAAAATGAGAGTTTATGGCTTGAACCTGATAAGGGTAAATTCCAGGATAAGAGTTTCAGCAGGTGAAATCACGAACCTTTTCTGACCGGGTATCTCTTTTCCATAATACCCTGAATTAACTCCATAAGCCAGATCAGGAGGGATAACCAGAAGCCGTTTCTCGCCAGATGTCATCTCCTTTAATGCTTCATTTAAACCTTTTA
>PMIL01000235.1:1351-16247 GCA_003157075.1 Bacteroidales bacterium
AATTTCTTCATCTCCTTTTCCTGATTTACTTTCCGCCACTGTCTGTCGACCAGTTCCTTGAAAGTACTGTCATTCACAATAAACTTTTCAGCTTCTGCTCCTGCCCTGACAATCGTGATTGTATGCGTTGTATCGCCCTGAGCTATTTTATTAACAACGTCCATTCCATCAACTACTTCACCGAAAAGCGTGTAGTTGCCATCGAGATATGATCTGTCTGCCAGTGTAATATAGTACTCACAGGTATTGGTATTCGGGCCATCGTTTGCCATACCAATCATTCCCGCTTTATTATGGCTCAGATCGCTGATCTCATTCGGAATCATATAACCTGTTGAATTTACATCCGCATTTGCAGGATCTTTGACAGTTGCCGGTTCTCCTCCCTGAATTACATGGCCTGGCACTACCCTGTGCCAGATAGAACCTTTATAAAAAGGAGTCCCTGCCGGGTAGGTGGCATTTGTAATTGTTCCCTCTGCAAGTCCTATAAAGTTAGCCACAGTCATGGGAGCCTTCTTATAGTCAAGAAAAACAGAAATCCTTCCTTTACTTGTATTAAAGTCAGCATATATACCATCAGGCATGAAATTGGCATCACGGGAAAGTAAATGATCAAGATTTGCAATTCCATAAGCCACAACTGCAGTCACCATCGATGAATATTCCTCGTATGCTGGGATAATTGCATCATAGGTATCCAGTGTAGTATGCCATGTCCGGCTATATTGCTGCTCTCCTTTCGTACTAAAACCAAATGCTGGAACTTCTTTCTGTAAAAAGGAGAAAGTATCGGTTCCTCCCCTGCCTCCTTTTCTGAAAGGTCTTGTTCTTTCTGTCAGTTCAAATGGATATTTCGGATTTAGTCCGAGAATAGGCTTTATGACTTGCTGAAAATCAGGCATCATGGCTTTTGAGACACTTAATCCTGACACACAATTAGTTCCATTGTCGCGATTAAAGACTGCGGAGATTCTCGGCAGCTTATCAGGATTCTGCTTTACCAAGCTGAGGATCCAAGCAGGCCATACTCTTCAGCAGCCCACAGCTGGACCATAATTGTACGTTTCGGTTTTCCCCCTGCAGCAAGAATCAGCCGGACGGCTTCCAGTGCTACTGTAGCTCCCGAAGCATTATCGACAGCTCCGGAACCTCCATCAAATCCATCGAGATGACCACCCAGAATTACATATTCATCAGGATACTGGGTACCGGGTATCCAGCCTATTACATTATGATATTTAATTGGGCCAGGTCTGAAATAGTTTCTTATATCGAACTCGAGTACAACCCTTTGACCTTTTGATACCAGATCTTTTATTTCATTATACTGTTTATCAATGAGTTTTATATCTGGTAAAGATGGAAGTTTTTCCCAGGATTCAACTTTCTGAAATAAAAGTCTTATCGGAAATGATGAAAGCTGAATTGTCCCCAATGCTCCTGCCTCCCTGATCAGCCTGATAAGCTCAGACTCACCAGTCCGGTCACGGGGCCATCCTGAATTCACATCGTCTATCAGGATCCAGGCTCCTTTAATACTGTCTCTGACGGTCCAAAACTCCTCTGTGGTTTTTGGGGAAATAACGACATGTCCTTTCTGTCGGCCTTTAGTACCGGCAGTATAGGATGGAGTGCCAAATTCAAGAGTAATCTCATGCGGAGTGAGCATCCTGCCAAACCAGGGACCTCTGTTAAAACCGACTGACATCTCTCCTGCTTCTTCCGTTTCAGCCATCATTCCCCAGGATTTCATAGTATTGACAGCCCATTTACAGGCACTGTTGTAACCATCTGATCCTGTAATGCGGTCACCAATCCTGTTGGTAAGAATATTCATATGATCCATGACCTTATTATCGGTTTTGCCAAGGTCAATTATTTTATCAACAACTGGATCATTCTGACCACTGACTGAAATTGCAGATAATAAAAAGATATTCAGGAAGATTGAGCGAAGTAAAGTCATATTATTTTTTCTTAGAATTATTTAACGCTTCCCGCATGTTGAGGCATTTGAGCCCTGGCTGTGTTTATTGTTGCTGATGCTGTCAGAACCAGGCAAAAATAGGTATGAAGAACAGACAATCTTCTCATGACTAATATATTTTAAAATGAGATATTCATAAGCGGAAAAACAAAAATAGAAATTTTTAATATGAAATCACTTCGAATGTACAATATCACTAATCCTGAAATTGACATATATTTAGTATTTTTACATCAAGAAATGAAGGGAAAGGGGATCGATACAAAATCTATTCAGGAAAGAGGGTGGTTAAAGCTTGATAATGCAGCTAAGCTGTTCCCGGCAATAATGTCGGGAGAGCTGACAGCAGTATTCAGGATAACTGCATCTCTTAAAAAACCGGTTAAATATTCTGCGGTAAAAGAAGCGCTTGAAATTACATCCAGACGCTTTCCATACTTCAGTGTATCGCTTGGAAGAGGCTTATTCTGGTATTATCTCGAATATAATCAACTGCTGCCACGGATTCAGACTGAGGAAAAAATCCCCTGTACAGCCTTTGCTGCCAACAGGAAAAACGAACCATTGTACCGGATACTTGTCAAAGAAAACAGGATCTCGGTTGAGTTCATACATATCCTGACAGATGGCGGCGGAGCACTTGAATATCTTAAATCATTACTATATACTTATTTCAGACTAACCGGTAAACAAATCTCGTCAGATGAAGGAATAATATCACCTGAAAGTGCGATTCTTCAGGAAGAAATGGAGGATGGCTATCAGAGGTTTTTCAGGAAAAAAATACCACCTCCGGGAAAGCTGACCAAGGCATGGCATCTGCCCTACAAACTGAATGAAAAACCCAGATTGAAAGTAACCAGCTGTGAGATTGCCCTGGATAAGCTTCTCCCTATAGTAAAGGGTCATAATGTCTCTGTCACAGAATATATAGTTTCTGTCTATCTGTATTCACTGCAAAAAATATATTTTGAAGAAAAAGCAAAGGATATTAAACAAAAAAGAGGTGTTCTTCGCATTGAAGTTCCGGTAAATATGAGAAGAAGGCTTCCCAGTAGGACCATGCGGAACTTTTCCCTCTTCGTGCTACCAGAAGTTGACCTCCGTCTTGGTGAATATACATTTGAGGAAATCCTGAAGATTGTCAGTTATCAGCTGCAAACCGGCGCAGATATCAAACAGATAGGGCGTTTTTTATCACAAAATGTGGGACATGAGAAAAGTCCACTAATAAGAGTGCTCCCTCTTTTTATAAAATCTATGGCAATCTCGACAGTTTACAGAAGACTGGGATCAACCCAGTGTTCGGGTATCCTTACTAACCTTGGGAGTGTCAAATTACCTGATGAAATGGCGGATCTTATTGATTCATTTGAATTAATACCAACACCGCCAAATACTCATGTAAGGATCTGTGCTGCAATGGTATCGTTCAGAAATCAGTTGCACCTGAATTTTTGCAATATTTCAGTATCAACGCATTTTGAAATGCATTTTATAAAACATCTCACTGAATTGGGAATACCTGTGAGAATACTTAATACCAAGTAAAAACTAATGCTATGAAACCCACATGATTGACAACAATCACAAACAAGATTGAAAAATAATTTTCAATCATGTGTGGTTACATCATACCTTTAAAATCAAAATTATATTATGATGAATCTATGTACCAATTGTGGCGTTGAACTGGATGAGGGTTTTACATCGTGTCCATTATGCGGGTTTGCCTCAAGCCTAAAAGAAAACCCCGGGACCAGAACTCCGTCGGAACATTATCCATCAGACATTATACTTCTCTATAAAGAAGAAAACAGGAAACACATTTGGGAACTTTCAGGAGTAATAACATTTTCAGGAATAGCGGTCTGTACTATTGTTGACCTGGTTATACATAAAACTCTGTCATGGTCACGGTATGCAGATACCTCAATCCTTGCATCATGGATATGTCTCACCCTGATTCTCCTGACTTTCCGGAAATATTTTATAATTATCCCGGGGTTATTGCTTACAATACTGACAACATTGTTTTTATTTAATCTTTTCTCACCGCCGGTTAACTGGTTCTATGGTATCGGACTACCGGTTACAATAGCATTGTTTGTGGCCGTAAGTGTAATAGTTGTACTCTGGAAAGTAGCTCATTTCAAGGGATTTAATATTCTTGCATTTGCATTTATAGTTCTTTCGGGGTTTTGCATTGTTTCTGAAATTTTTATCGATAAATATTTGTCTGATAAGGTTAATATCCAGTGGTCAGCAATAGTTGCTGTTTCTATTCTTCCAATTTCTCTCGTTCTGTTGTTCGTGCATTACAGGATGAAAAGGGGAAAACGACTCGACTCAAATTTCCATGTTTAGATTAAGAGGCGCAAAGGCGCAATGGCGCAACGGCGAAAAGACCAAGGCTCAAAGCAAGGGGGCGTGTTGCGTCAGGCGCCTGTTTTTGAGCAGAATGATATGTTTCTGAATGGATTTGAAAAAAGCTTATATTTAACCCCCTGAAACCAATTCCGGTAAAATGAAAAAAATCTTCCTGGTTGCATTTGCTTCTGTATTGATAATATCCGCCTTACACTCCCAAACTTTAAAGTCGCCTGATGAATTTCTTGGATATACACTTGGCACCCAGTTTACTTATCATCACAGGGCAGTTGAATATTTCAGATATGTAGCAGAAAATTCGCCCCTGGCAATATACCGTGAGTATGGAACAACAAATGAGGGTCGTCCGCTTGGAGTTTGTTTTATTTCCACAAAAGAGAACCTTGCAAATCTGGAAGAATACAGGAAGAATAATCTTATTAAAACCGGGCTGCTTAAAGGTGAGTTTACCGGTAAACAGATCCCCTTCATATGGCTTGCATATAATGTTCACGGAAATGAGGCTGTAGGAATGGAGGCTGCAATGAAAACGCTTTATACACTTGTAAGCGGATCATACAAGGATGTATCAGAATATCTGAAAGGCTGTATAATAGTGATCGATCCATGCCAAAATCCTGATGGTCACGATCTTTATACGAACAGATACAGGAATGCCATGAATAGTATTATTAATCCTGACGGAAATTCCTGGGAACATAATCAGGGCTGGCCTGGAGCCAGGACAAATCACTTTCTATTTGACCTTAACCGTGACTGGACCTGGCAGAGTCAGATTGAAACACAGCAAAGACTTCTCCTTTACAATCAGTTCATGCCTCAGGTTCATGCAGATTTTCATGAAATGGGAGCTGAATCGACCTTCTTTTTTGCACCTGGAGCTGATCCGTGGAATAATATAATTACTCCATGGCAGCATGAGTTCCATAAATTGATGGGGAATGGAAATGCGGCACTCTTCAATGAAAAATTCAGGCTTTATTTTACCAAGGAAAACTTCGACCTGTTCTATCCCGGATTTGGCGATACGTGGCCATTGTTTAACGGGGCGATGGGTTTTACATACGAACAGGGCGGAGGTGGCGCTTCGGGTGTTGCATACAAGCTTGAATCAGGGGACACACTTACTCTGAAAGATAGAATAGATGGCCATTTTACAGCTTCAATGGCTACAATTAAGGTATCATATGAAAACAGAGAAAAACTTCTTTCAGAGTTTAATAAATACTTTGAAGAGAGTGTAAAAAATCCTCAATTCCAATACAAATCAGTGATAATAAAAGGGTCCAACGAAAAATCAAATTTGAATAACCTCCTGAAACTTTTGGACCGAAATCAGATAAGATATAGTTATGCAGGAAACACAGGTAAAAAGTTTAAAGGATTTGATTACTGCGCCAACAGGGACGGGGAAGTCACAATTGAAAAAGGTGATATCCTCATTAATGCTTATCAGCCCCAATCTCACTTTATTCAGGCACTATTTGAACCCAAAACCAAAAGTACCGATTCTCTCAGCTATGATTTGAGTGCATGGGCACTGCCATATGTTTATAATCTGAAATCGTATGCTCTTGCCGATAAGATTACTCCCGATACATCAAAAGTAGAGTTGAAGAAAATCATAAATGAATTCCCGGGTAACAAACCTTATGCCTACGTAGCTAACTTTTATGGTTTTGATGAACTGAAATTCATGGCTGCACTTTACAGAAAGAATATAAAGCTAAGATATTCATTAAAACCATTTACATTAAACGGGAACAGCTTCAACAGGGGAAGTGTTATAATTGCCAGAGGTGACAACAAACATCCGGAAATCAATTTTGATAAAGTAGTTACGGAAGCTGCGGATGAATGCCAGGTAAAACTGATACAGACTAATACAGGACTGGTTGACAGTGGTAAGGATTTTGGGTCTGAAAATTCACCGCTTATGAAAAGAAAATCAGTAGCTGTGCTGTGCGGAGAGGGAACTGTCCCCGGTGCAGTGGGAGAAATATGGTACTTCTTTGAGAAAGAATTAAACTATCCCATTTCGTTGATAAATATCAGTAACCAGGAGAAAATCAATCTCAAGGATTATGAGGTTCTCATACTTACATCAGGCTCCTATTCAAAACTTAAAGACACCATTATCGATTATGTAAAAAGAGGAGGAAGAGTAATTGCACTCGAAAATGCTATCTCAATCTTTGCGGGAGAAAAAACCACTTCCCTTGCAAAAGCAATCGAAACCAGGACAATCGAACAAAAAGCTGTTGAGAAGAAGATTAAAAGCAATGATTCCACTCTTCTTAAAAAATTTGAAATTGAAAATGAACGAAGATATGCTCTTTCTGAACGATCTGCCGGCAGTATTTATAAGGTTAAGCTCGATGAGACCCATCCTTTTTCATTCGGTCTGGGCAAAGAATGGTTTATCATGAAGCGTACGCCAGGGATACCTTACCTGACTACAGGCAGCAACATAGGATATATACTTGATAAAGAACCTGTTTCAGGATTTGCCGGCTTCAAGTTTAAAGATAAAATCAAGAATACACTTGTTATCGGAANNATTCTGGAAAAGCGGAAGAGTGTTGCTTGGGAATTTAATTTTAAGGTAGGATTATTGGGACTAAGGGACTAAGGGACTAAGGGACTAAGAGAATTAAAGATAGATTTAAAACCGTGTAACTCCTTTAATAACTTCGTGTTACTCTATGATAAAAAATATATAATGAAATTTTATTTTCCCATTTTACCTTTATTAATTCTGGCTACATCATGCAGTAACAATGATCTGGAGCAGAGTAGAAAAATAATCAACACTTCGGACCTCGCATACTATGTTAAGAACCTGGGTTCTGATGAATTCATGGGAAGAAAACCATTTACCCCGGGAGAAAAGATAACTGTAGATTTCCTGGCTGATCAGCTTAAGAAGATTGGCTTCGAACCTGCTTTTGATGGGAGCTATTTTCAAAAAGTACCTATGGTCGAAATAAGTTCAGAAATCGTTGATAATATCAGTATTAAAACAGGAAGAAAAGTTATATCTCTTCATTCACCTGATAATATTGCAATAACCTCTCCCCGGCTTTCCGGTGAAGTGAATATTCATGAATCGGAAATGGTCTTTGCGGGTTTCGGTATTGTTGCTCCTGAATATAACTGGAATGATTACAGCGGATTGGATGTTAAAGGAAAAACGGTTGTCGTATTGATCAATGATCCGGGGCTCTATACAGGTGATTCAACATTATTCAAAGGCAGGGAAATGACCTATTATGGCAGGTGGACATACAAATTTGAGGAAGCGGCGAGACAGGGGGCCGAAGGAATTCTTATCATCCATGAAACAGAAGGGGCTGGTTACCAATACAGCATTCCAAGGAAAAGCTCGATATCACCAAGGTTGTATATGCAGTCTGCTGACAGTAACAAAACTTCCTGTGCATATACCGGATGGCTCTCTGCTGAATCAGCGGATTCTCTGTTCAATATTCTGGGTTATAATATAAAAGAATTAAGAAAAGCGGCCTGTAAAAAAGAATTTAAGGGATTTGATCTCAAATCACAATTATCACTCTCGATCAGGAATAAAGTAAAATTTAATACTTCAACCAATGTTGCCGGAGTTCTGAAAGGAACAACCAGAAGCACTGAATGTATAATCTACGAAGCCCACTGGGATCACTTCGGGACAGGCGAAAAAGAGAAAGGTGATTCAATTTATAACGGAGCTGTTGATAATGGAACTGCGATGGCCTGGGCTATGGAAATTGGCAAAGCCTTCTCTGGTTTAAAGAGGCGGCCATTAAGGTCGGTAGTTATTCTTTTCCCTACCGCGGAAGAACAAGGGCTGCTTGGATCTCAGTACTATACAGAAAATCCTCCGTTCCCAATGAATAAAACTGTTGCTTGTTTCAACAACGATCTTATGCTTCCGATGGGACGCATGAAGGATGTTATGATTACAGGTTATGGTCAGTCTGATCTTGACGATATGTTTGCAGAAGAGGCAGTTTTACAGGACAGGTTTATCATCAGGGATCCAAACTCTCAAACCGGCATGTATTTCAGGTCCGATCATTTTTCTTTTGNNATTTGCCAGGGGAAATGTTGAAAGCAGGGAGCATGGCAGGGAATGGGCCTCAAAAATGGAACAGGACTATTTAAATAACAAATATCACAGACCTGCAGACAATTATGAACCTGACAAATGGGATTTAAGCGGCATAGCTGAAGATGCAAAACTAAGTTTTTCAGTGGGATACCGTCTCGCAAATTCTGATTTTTATCCTTCATGGAAATCGGGCTCGGAGTTCAAAAATGTAATAAGATAAGGAGATTCCTCATTCCTCCCGCTTCGCGGGATCCATTCGGAATGACACTCCATTGAGGTTTAGATGTAAAGGAGAAGACGGTTCGCTGGGCGAACCGCCTTCTCCTACCCAATTACTCCAAAAAGCCTTGTCATTCCGAACGAAGTGAGGAATCTCCTGCTTCCGTTCGCCATTTTTATCTTGAAACTTTATCATTCAGAGCATTCTTTGCAACACCGTAAAAGATCATTACAAGTATCTATATTACAGAACATTATCGGTTGTGCACTCAAATTAATATCTCTTTTCGATATTTTGAGTTATCAATTATTATTTAGAACTATTTTAAACTTCTGTTATTTTATTAACAATGTTAATATTATAACAATAAATTGTTAACTTTGCACAGGAAATAATAGTTAAAGAGTGGTTGAAAAATGCTTTAACTCAATAAATCAAGAGATTACAATTATTAAAATGACCATCAGCGAAATAGCAAAGATAATAGACGGAAGGGTGATATGTTGTGAAGACAGGCTGTCGACATCAGTAGAGTATGCTTTTTCCTCCGACCTTATGAGCGATGTTCTTACCGTTGAAAAAGAAAATCTTCTTTTAATAACCGGTCTTGCAAACCTGCAGACAATCAGAACCTCAGAGATGTCCGACATAAGCTGTATTATATTCGGCAGGGATAAAAAAATCGGGGAAGAAATGGTATTACTTGCACGCGAGAACAATATGATCCTCGTAGAAAGTCCTCATTCTGTGTTTCATATATCAGGGGAACTTTACAAAGCAGGGATTAAATCAATTTATTGAACAATGCAATTCAGGCATAAAATATCAGGCGGTGATTTTGCAAGGGCGGGGAACATAGCAAGTGCAGTAAAAAAAATTCTTCGTCAGCTGAATATTGACCATTCGGTCTCAAAAAGAATTGTCATTGCCCTCTATGAAGGTGAAGTTAATGTTGTTGCTCACGCATATTCAGGAGTAATAGACGTTGACATTGATGAAATAAAAATTGAAACCACAATCACCGATAAAGGTCCGGGAATAGCTGATATTGAAAAAGCCATGGAAGAAGGATATTCTACAGCCACTCCACAGGTAAGAGAAATGGGGTTTGGCGCAGGAATGGGTCTGGCAAATATGAAGAAGAACAGCGATTCAATGAAGATCTCAAGTGTACCCGGTGAGGGAACAACCGTGCATCTCGTAACTTACATAAAACCCAATGCAGGATAAGAATCAAAACAGAGATTTCCATCATGCTTTGACTGTCCATAATGATATATGTATAGGTTGCACTCATTGTATGACAGTTTGCCCCACCCAGGCAATAAGAGTGAGAATGGGCAAGGCTACTATAATAGCAAACCGGTGCGTGGACTGCGGGGAGTGTTATAAAGCCTGTCCTGTATCGGCAATCGTAGTTGAACATGATGATCTTGAAATGATTTTTAAGTTTCCGGTAAGGGTTATTCTTATTCCAAGTGTGCTGATCGGACAGTTTCCAAAGAAGATAATGACTTCAAGTATCTATAATGCATTAAAAGAGATAGGGTTTACTCATATTTATGAGGTTGAAAACACAGTTGATATGGTTCTTGAAGCATACAGGCAATATATGCATGAGCATAAAGAACGACCGATGATTTCTTCATACTGTCCTGCAATAATAAGGCTCATCCAGGTTAAATATCCCTCAATGGTCGATAATATTATGAAAGTCAACCCTCCTATCGATATGTCAGCCATGTATTACCGTGAGAAACTTAAAGCAAGCGGAATCGCTGAAGAACAAATCGGGTTGTTTTATGCAACACCATGTGCAGCAAAAATTGCCGCTGTCAAAAGTCCCGTTGGAGAAACTGAATCAGCTGTTAATGGAGTTATAAACATTAATTTTCTGTATAACAGGATATTAAAATTCCTGCAGAGAAAATATACTGAATCTGAACCGCCTGAAACAGATGATCTATTGAGTTCCAGGGGTATATTATGGAGCCTTACAAGGGGTGAGGTCATTCATTCCAACGGACGCGCACTTGCTATTGACGGCATCAAAAATGTTAATGAGTTTCTTGAAAATATTGAAAATGAGAAACTTGATCAAATTGACTTTTTAGAATTAAGAGCTTGCGACGAGAGTTGCGCAGGCGGGATTCTGATCAGCGGAAACAGATTTCTGACAGTTGAACGGCTAAAAAACAGGGCTGAAGAATACCAGGCAAGAGAAGATGACAAAGAACGAAAACTCACAGATGGATTTCTTGACATCAACGAACATGGATTTCTTGGTGATATAAGCCCACGACCCATGAGCAAACTGGATGAAGATTTTACGGCGGCNNTGTGCAGGATGCGGTGCTCCTGACTGTCAGACATTATCCGAGGATATAGTCCAGGGAAATGCCCAGATATCACACTGCATATTTATGCAGCACCAGATGATAAAACAGAATGTACTGAGCCAGAATCAGGCTGTCAGGATAACCGAAAACATCTGGGGAGAAGGAAGACTTGAAAAAAACTGCAACAAATTAGGAGCTGAAGATGAAAATAACTGATATTATAACAGGCTTAAATCTTAAGGTTGTATCGGGGCATAACGGATTGTCAAATGAGATCACCGGCGGATATGTTTCAGACCTGCTGAGCGATGTAATAGGTAACGCTAAAGAGGGACAGATATGGATAACACTGCAGACTCACCAGAATATCATTGCAGTTGCGTCACTTAAGGATATTTCAGCAATTATTATTGTCAAAGGACTTGTTCCTGAAGTAGATACAGTTGAAAAGAGCAATATTGAGAAAATACCGCTTCTGAGCACTGAAATGGATACTTTTAATATTGCCGGAAGGCTGTTTGAATTATTGAGATAGAAATGGATTTTTTCAGGGCCGACCTTCATATTCATACAGTCCTTTCACCCTGCGGTGATCTGGAAATGAGCCCGGGAAATATTGTTTCTGAAGCTGCTTTTAAAGGCCTTGACATAATCGGAATAACCGATCATAACACAACCCGGCACTGCGATCTGATTACAAAGATGGCATCAGAAAAAGGGATTTATGTAATGCAGGGTGCCGAAGTGACAACAAAAGAAGAGGTACATTGCCTTGCGTTCTTTGAAAATACTGATACGCTTAAAAAATTCCAGGAATTTCTCGATGCGAGTCTGCCTGAAATTAAGAATGATCCGTCAATATTTGGATATCAGGTGCAGGTTGATGAGGATGAGAATGTTGTATATGAAGAAAGCAGACTTCTGATAAACGCTCTCTACAGGTCAATTAAAGAAACTGCAGCATATATCCACAGCCTGAACGGCCTTTTTATCCCGGCACATATAAACAGAACAAAGAACAGTATTTATAGTCAGTTGGGTTTTCTTCCGGATAACCTTGACGCAGATGCTCTTGAAGTATCCAAAACTACAACACCGGAACAATTTTTAAAAAGTCACCCGGAAATAAAGGATTTTACTTTGATAAGAAGTTCTGATGCTCATTATCTGAACGATATCGGTACTGCATTTACATCATTTTATATAAATGCACCAACCTTTGCAGAAATCGGAATGGCATTAAGGGGTGAAAACGGAAGAAAAATCGTAATTGAATGAAAGAATTATCTTTAAACATACTGGATATTGTACAGAATTCTATCAGAGCAGAAGCTGCTGAGATTTCTATTATGATAAATGAATCATTGTCCGGAGATCTTTATCAGATTATCATAAAAGACAATGGAAGAGGTATACCCGATGAAATACTCAGGAATGTAACGGACCCCTTTGTTACAACACGCACAAAAAGAAGAATGGGACTTGGTCTTTCACTTTTAAAATACCATGCGGAACTTACCGGAGGCGCCATGGAGATAATCTCAAATGTCGGAAAGGGAACTGAAGTAATAGTGAATTTTTCTTTCAGTCATATTGACAGACAACCGCTGGGAGATATAGCGGGCATTTTAGTTATACTAATGGCTTCAAATCAGGATATTAATTTCATTTACACTCACAAGACAGAATACGGTGAATACAGATTTTCATCAGAGGAAACTAAGGAATATCTGGAAGTTGCAGCCTTAAATGAAATGAACCTGCTGGAAGAAATAGGTTGGATGATTGGGGAAAATTTAAAGGAAATCAAGGTATCAGGTTTTGAATTAAGAGAACGCAATAGAGTAATTTTATAGCGTTATAAACAATAAAATGAATAACTTAGAAGAGCAAATTTCGTGAGAGAAATGCTGAAATTAAAATTAAACTTAACAAATAAAAGAATGTCAAAAATCACGTCACTCGCGGATCTGAAGAAGAGGCGCGAAGAATTAAAAAGCGGGTTGGACATCCGGGTTAAAGCCATCGATCCTGAAAGTGTCGTTCAGGTGAAAGTTGCAATGGCAACTTGTGGTATAGCATCAGGTGCTAAAACCGTCATGGAGTTTTTTCTGGAACAACTTGAAAGAAGAAATGTTGAAGCTGTTGTAACTCAAACGGGCTGTATGGGATATTGCTATGCAGAACCTACCATCGAAGTCAAACTTCCCGGTCAGGATCCTGTGGTATTTGGTTTTGTCGACCTTAAAAGGGCGGACCAGATAATTGAGAAGTATATCAAAACAGGAGAACTGGTAGATGGTATAATCCCTGTTAATTATCAAACTATTGACTTAAAAGAATAAGGAGGAAAAAGTATGTCAAAATACAGTATGCATCTTCTGGTATGCGGTGGCACAGGTTGCCATGCTTCAGAAAGCGATGCTATTGTCTGCAATTTAAGAGATGAACTCGAGGCAAAGGGTCTGATAGATTCTGTTCAGGTTATAATGACAGGGTGTTTTGGTTTTTGCGAAAAAGGACCAATCGTGAAAGTGATGCCCGACAATACTTTCTATGTACAGGTGAAACCTGAAGATGCACAGACAATTGTAGAAGAACACGTTATCAAGGGAAGAAAAGTAACCAGGCTTTTATATAAGGATCCGGTAAGTAAAGAAGCTGTATCCGATTCAAAACACATGGGTTTTTTCAAAAAGCAGCTCAGAATAGTTCTGCGTAACTGCGGTTTTATTAATCCTGAGAACATTGATGAGTATATAGCACGTGATGGTTATCAGGCTCTCGGAAAAGTATTGACCGAAATGACTCCTGAAGAAGTCATTAAAGAGGTTAAGGATTCAGGTCAGAGAGGACGCGGTGGTGCAGGATTCTCCACAGGTCTCAAATGGGAACTGGCCCGCAAGAATAAGTCAGATGAAAAATATGTTGTTTGTAACGCCGACGAAGGTGATCCCGGAGCATTTATGGACCGTTCAGTCCTGGAGGGTGACCCCCATTCTGTCCTGGAAGCTATGGCTATATGCGGATATAGCATCGGTGCAAGCAATGGATTAATATATATTCGTGCTGAGTACCCTCTGGCTATTGAAAGATTAAAGATTGCTATAAACCAGGCAAGAGAAAATGGCTTGCTTGGCAATAACATCTTTGGCACAGGGTTTAACTTTGATATAAAACTCCGTTACGGAGCCGGTGCTTTTGTTTGCGGTGAAGAGACAGCTCTTATTCACTCTATGGAGGGACTTCGCGGTGAACCTACCGTAAAACCACCCTTTCCTGCAGAATCGGGCTATCTTAATAAACCCACAAACGTTAACAACGTTGAAACTTTCGCGGCAATTCCTGCAATTATTCTCAAAGGAGCGAAATGGTTCAGCAGCATAGGTACTGAGAAATCAAAAGGCACCAAAGTATTTGCCCTGGCAGGTAAGATCAACAACGTCGGACTGATTGAGGTTCCCATGGGAACTACACTGAGAGAGGTTATTTTTGAAATCGGCGGTGGTATCAGGAATGGCAAAAAATTCAAAGGCATTCAGACGGGCGGACCATCAGGAGGATGTCTTTCCGAAAAACATCTCGATACACCTATTGACTTTGATAACCTTATAGCAGCCGGATCAATTATGGGTTCTGGGGCAATGATTGTTCTCGATGAAGATGACTGTATGGTATCCATGGCAAAATTCTTCCTCGAATTTACAGTGGAGGAATCATGCGGGAAATGCGCTCCCTGCAGAATCGGAAACAAACGGTTACATGAACTCCTCGGACAGATATGTGAAGGTAAAGGTACCCTCGCAGATCTTGACCGTCTGAAGAATATGAGTGTGGTTATAAAA
>PMIL01000346.1:0-20878 GCA_003157075.1 Bacteroidales bacterium
AACACTCCGGCTGAAGAGGTATGTGCAGTAACGGGCTGGGAAGATGGTATCCCGGTTATGAATATCAGCGGGAGTATGAGAGAGGCAAGGTTATTTGGTGAGAATCTGGTTTTGCACAGAAAAATCTCCTGCAAATACGGTGAGAATAAAATACTTATTCAGAATAAAGTGGAAAACCTGGGTTTCAGAAAAGAACCACTAATGCTTTTATTTCATTTTAATTTTGGGTACCCGCTTTTGGATGAAAATGCAGAACTTATTACTTCAACTGCTGAATTGAAACCAAGAGATCCGGAGGCGCAGAAAGGTGCAGGCAACTATTTCGTTTTTCAGGAGCCAACGGCGGGCTATTCCGAACAGGTATTCTATCATAATCTTAAAACAGACAATCATCAGAACACCAGCGTAGCTCTTATAAATAAGAAAATTGAACTTGGGGTAGCTCTGCATTTCAATAAAAAGCAGCTTTTAAACTTTACCCAGTGGAAGCAGATGGGTGAAGGAGAGTACGTTCTGGGTATGGAACCGTGCAATTGCTTTGTAGGCGGCAGGTCGGATGCAAGTAAAAATGAAACGCTTGAATACCTTGATCCGGGTGAGACACGGGTTTTTGATCTGACAGTCGAATTTTTTGATGGTATCAGGGAAATCAATTCAATAATCAGAAAAATAAATAAGCTGAAATAAAAAACCCCATCCTAGCCTTCCCCCAGGGGGGAAGGAACAAAACCTTTCCCCGTTGGGGGAAAATGATAGGGGGTTTAAAGCCTATTGAATTGAGTATACTCGTTTCATAAAACTGAAGTGTTTACATAGCTTTCGGGAGGGAATAGGGTGTATAACCTACTTAAAAATTGAAATATGAAAAAAAATTGCTTTTTATTCATTTTCATTTCTCTGATTTGTTCTTTTTATTCTGCCGATGGCCAGATAAAGCAGCCAAAAGATAAAATCAAGACACTATCCGATACAATCCATGTGATTGGTCATGCCCATATGGATATGAACTGGCTTTGGACTTATTCCGAAACCATGCAGATGTGCAATGACAATCTCAGACAGGTTGTGGCCTTCATGAAGGAATACCCCGATTTTAAAATGCTGCAAAGCCAGGCTTCAGTTTATAACTTTGTCGAGATGGTCGACCCTCCTCTTTTTGAAGAGGTTAAGAGATATGTAAAGGAAGGCCGTCTTGAACTGGCAGGAGGAATGTGGACCGAGGGTGACATGAACATGTCATCGGGAGAAGCGATAACACGATCTTTCCTGTTAGGACAGCGTTATTTCCAGAGCCGTTTCGGAAGGATGGCCAATATCGGATGGTTACCCGATAACTTTGGTCATATTTCACAAATGCCGCAGCTCCTGAAACTTGCGGGTTGCGATTATTTTTATTTTCATCGTGTAAAACCTTACTTGGGAACATTCTGGTGGATTGCTCCCGACTCTTCAAAGGTATTGTGCTATGCTAACGACACATACAACGGTGAAATTAATGCAGACCTAAAAGACGAGATAAACAGATTTTCTCCCGACAAACGACGGATCCTGCAGATTACAGGTGTTGGTGATCATGGTGGTGGACCAACACGTGCAAATATAGAAATGGTTCATCAGCTTGATAAAACACCCGGTTATCCGTCTGTAAAATTTACGACCGCAGGAGATTTCTTTAAAAAATCATCAAAGGAGATGGATGGGCGCCCAACGCACCGGGGAGAAATGCAATTTATTTTTGAAGGTTGTTATACCAATGTTTCTGATATCAAGGCAGGCAACAGAAACAGTGAAAATGCCCTTTACGGTGCTGAATTTTTCAACACACTTCGCTGGTTAAATGGTGATAAATATCCTGATCAAGAATTACATGATCTCTGGACTACCGTTGCGTTCAATGAATTTCATGATATACTTCCGGGCTCAGCCATCAATGAAGCAAATAAAGAGGCAGTTGCACGTTACAGCGAGGTGCTGCGCAAAACGACAGAACTCCGGAACAATGCCTTTCGTAAAATGGCCGATGAGGTTAAATTTAAAACCGGTATTGGACAACCTGTGGTTGCTTATAACCTTCAGCCTTATAGCAGGAAAGCAATTGTTGAAGCCACTGTTTATTCGCACGAGGAGCCGGTTTCAGTGAAAGTTGAAACCTGGGGTTCAAACTATTATGGATTAAAATTCACTCCTGTCGATAAATCGAAACCCGGCGAAAAAGGCAAGGCAGAAAATGAAAATTTTCTGTCAGCCTCATACAAAACTAACGCTGCTATTCCTAATGGGAACCTTGCAACTGTTTCCTGCAGGGACGGTTACGGAAAAACCTGGCCTGCACAGATTGTATGGTCAAAGCCGACACCTCCCGGATTTACTTCTAAAGTGCAGTTTGTGGTAGATAATATGCCTGCCGGCGGGTATAAGACATTTTATATTGATATGACCAGTTCCGGCAATTATCATGAAGCGATTCCTGTGAATAATAATATATTCGAAACAGACTATTTCAAAATTAAGTTTGATATGAAAACAGGTGGCATTGTCAGCCTGTTCGACAAACGTACTAACAAGGAATTTGTCAGGGAAGGAGGCACACTGAACACTTTGAGAATCTTTGTTGAAGACAGGAAAGGAAGCATGAAGTCGTGGGTTATAAATAAATTTGTCCGGCAGGAAGATATCACAAATGTTGCAAGTGTAAGGGTTGTTGAAAATGGACCTGTTCGGGCCTGTGTTGAAACAGTAAAAACCTGGGGAAAATCGAGATTTATTGAAAGAGCATATATTTACCGGTCGTATCCGCGGATCGATTATGATATGGAGGTGCATTGGCTTGAGACAGGAAGCGATTCAACCGATTCCCCTATGCTCAGGGCAGTTTTTCCTGTTTCAATTGATAATCCGGGGTTTTACTCACAGGTTCCGTTTTATGTTGCTGAAAGACCTGTGGACGGAAAACTTAAGGGTAAAGATGCCCCATCTTACCTGAAACATTCGGATGTTTACGGAATTTATGCTGAGGCACAGGATGGGCAGGAAGTTCCGGCACAGAAATGGGTCGATGTTACAGATGGGAAAGTTGGTATTGCGCTCCTTAACAGAACAAAATACGGACATTCATATCATAACGGAGATCTCAGACTTACTCTGATGAGAACAGCGGGGGATCCTGATATTTACCCGAATCTTGGCAAATTCAATATCAGTTATTCATTATTTCCTCATTCCGGTGACTGGAAAAATGGAATATGGGCTGAAGGTGATAATTTTAATGTTCCTGTCTATGCCGCTGAACCTCCTTCCCGTGCTCTTGTACAAACACATGCCAGCCGTCCTGAAGAGGAATCTTTCTTTAAAGTTGATGTACCAGGGGTTATAGTATCAGGCATTAAAAAGTCTGAGGATGGGAAAGAACTTATAGTCAGGCTCGCAGAAATTGAAGGTAATCCGACAACAGTAAACCTTACCGTCCCGGTAAATGTTGTCGTGGCCCGAAGGCTGAATATACTTGAATTTCCTCTTGAAAATTCGGTCAATCCCGTTGTTACCGGTAAAACAATTCAAATTAAAATACGTGCAAACGAAATAGTTACACTTGGTATTCTGCCGGCTAAATAGAATAATGAAAGCGAAGCTCTGAACTTTGAGCTCATAATCATCAACTTAAGCTCTGGGGATGATGAGATATTGGATAAGAAAGTTTCCCCACGCTAAAATCGGGGCAGGTTCTCCTTTTGAAGCTTTTCTTTACTCACAACTTTATTGGAAATAATACCTTAGAGAATTTGTTCAGACCGGGGAGATCCCTCATTTTTCAACAGATCGTGTTTCGGTTAAATAATTAACTTTTTTTGTGGGGAAATTACTACTAATGACAACATTTATTATTTTGCTTATTTAAAGACACTTAATCCATAGTAGTACATTTTGAAGTCTTTGAGATTGTAGAACTTGGATTTAAATTGTAATGCCATTGGTGAAATACTCAGGACCAGATTGTGTTTGATCATCTAAAGCAGGGCAACGCCTTCATATAAAGATACGAAAGCTTAATGAGCCCCGTAGCGGGCGAAATAAATCCAGACTAAGGAACCAATAATATTNNTTATGTCACAATCATTTGTTCAAATCTATGTTCACATTGTTGTTTCATACCAAAGAAAATGTGAAGTTAATAAGGGAAGACATTGAAAATGAGTTATTCTCTTATCTGGGTGGAATTCTTAAGAACTATAAATCAATCCCGTTACAAATTGGCGGAACCTCCGACCATATTCACATATTATGTACACTTCCAAAGACTATGGCTCTGGCTGATCTTGCAGAAGAGGTCAAAAAAAGTTCATCTAAGTGGATAAAAACTACGGGATTACATTACACCAAGTTCTATTGGCAGGATGGTTATGGCGGATTTTCAGTCAGTAATTCGGGTGTTGATGCAGTAAAAAGGTATATAATGAACCAGAAGAAACATCATGATAAAGTTTCATTTATGGATGAATATAAAAATCTATTGGATACATATGGGATTCCTTATGAAGATCGTTTTCTCTGATGTTTTTATTTCGCCCAATACGGGGCTTTATAATTTTTGCTGAGGGTCGACATCGGGCGAAGCCCGATGTTAAAATATCTAAGGCCTACGGCCTTTTTCCATTTTTATCGGTTCTTTAACCCCAAAACAATTGATTAATTACAATATTTTATATATCCATCATAATCTGATACTTGTATACTTGTCATAAAAACCTGGTGTGCAAAAATGTATTAAAACTCGATCCCGAAACTCATCCACCCTTGTATATAACTCTAAAGCAATGGTTATGAGGTGGATGAGTTGAGGTATCTTCCAATCTTTATACAGGAATTTAATTAACATATCCTGATACCTAATCAAATAGTGCTAGGGTCTCTATTTCTAATAATA
The DNA here is from genome assembly GCA_003157075.1 of Bacteroidales bacterium. Taxonomy (GTDB): domain Bacteria; phylum Bacteroidota; class Bacteroidia; order Bacteroidales; family VadinHA17; genus LD21. The sequence continues at coordinate 4,922 of PMIL01000346.1, forward strand.
TTTTGAGGACCTGCCGTTTTCTACAAATTAGCCATCCAGTTCATCGACTGATTAATATATCTTTGTCATAATGGATAAGAAGTAAATATATTTGACTTCAAGATCCCTGTTCATTTTTTTTTATTGGTTTTAAAATGAAGACACTTACTATTTATTTCATTGTGGTCTTTTTAATATTCCTGCAACTCTCTTGTACGGACAAATTAAGAGATCCGGACAAGAATGACATTATTATCGAAAATTCTGAATTTCGCCTGATCATCGGCAGAGATGCGCGGGCAGTGAGCCTTTTGCACAAACCTACCGGCCAGGAATGTCTTCAAAAAGGAATCCGTATTCCTGTATTTGCTTTGACCCAATATCGTCCTTACGACAACGAGAACTTTCTTATCTATCCGGCAAAATCCAAAACCTTTTATGCTGATACTGTTTACAGGACAGGAGATGACCTGGTAGTTGGTTTTGAACTGGAGTCACACCGGGCCACAATCGGGTTAAAAATCACAGATGACTATATTGGATTCACGCTTAAGAATATTGATTATGATATCAGTAAAGTAGGTGTAAAAAGAAAGACAGAGATTGATGAGTTCACTCTGTTGCAACTTCCCATCAGGGACAGGGAATTTTTTGGAGAATGGCTCAACGTAAGCTGGGACAAAGATATTGCCGTTAATGTGCTGGCCACTGATCCCTATGGGAAAATTGATGCCATTCCATACCAGGGGTACCATCTTCTTATGGCCGGAATGGAAGCGAAAGTAAAGTTGATGGGTGTTGGGGCCGCCCTTATTGCCACAAGAAAGGATAAATTGCTTGACCATATTGATCAGTTGGAAAAGGATTTCAATCTTCCCCTCGGTGTTCAAAGCCGCAGGGACGAAGCTTATAAATATTCCTATTATGAGCTCCGTAAAGTCACACCTCAGAATATTGATGAACACATTGCTTATGCAAAGCGTGGAGGGTTCCGTGCCATGGTCATCTATTATCCTGATTTTGCGACTTCGATGGGTCATTTTCCCTGGAGCTCCGATTATTCGAACGGGATGACTGATCTTCAGACTGTAACAGGGAAGATAAAAGAAGCCGGTATGATTCCAGGGTTTCACATCCATTACAGCAAAGCGTCAAAAAACGATTTGTATGTCACTCCTGTCCCTGATTCAAGGCTTAACCTGGTTAGATTTTTTACCTTGTCTGGTCCAATCGATAGCCATTCGGACATAATTCCTGTTGAAGAAAATCCTGAAGGATGCACTCTTGAAGATGAGAGACGTTTTCTTAAGCTCGGTAACGAACTGGTAACATACGAGCAATATACAAAAACACCTCCTTACCAGTTTACAGGATGTAAAAGAGGTGCTCTTTCAACAAAAACCTCTGATTATCAAAAAGGATTCAAATTTGGATTACTGGATGTTGACACCTGGCCTTTGTTTGTAAGGTTAGATCAATATAACAGCATACAACAGGAAGTAGCTGAAAAGCTCGGTAAGATCTATGCCGATGCCGGATTCAGGTTTGTGTACTTTGATGGCGCTGAGGATGTTAACCTGCCATACTGGTACACCGTTTCAAAAGCACAGCTGACGGTATACAACTGTCTGAACCCTGCTCCGCTGTTTTCTGAAGGAGCCATTAAGTCGCATTATAGCTGGCATATTATGACACGCGGAAATGCATTCGATGTGTTTGCTCCCGAGGCAATCAAAGAGGCCACAAGAAAATACCAGGCCACCGAGGCCAAATATATTGCACAGGATTTTACTTCCATAAATTTTGGATGGATCGACTATCTGGCTCCGGGATCAACCACAATCGGATTGCAGCCTGATATGTTAGAATATGTTTGCAGTCGCGGCGCTGCATGGAATTGCCCCATTTCTTTGGTTGGGAATCTGGACCAGTTGAAATCCCATCCCCGGACACCCGATAATATGGAAGTAATACGCCGGTGGGAAGAAGCACGGATAATTAATTTCTTCAACGAGGAGCAGAAAAAAGCTTTGAAGAACCTCAACCAGGAGCATATTCTTCTGATAAATGAAGCAGGGGGCTATGAATTATGNNTCAGGGAAAGTTTATGTTGTTTACTGGCATATATCGGGAGAGCAACAGGTCAGACTGAATTTAAATCCAAAAAGTGTTCATTTAGAAAGGGAGCTGGGTAAAGAACTACCTGTAAAGGAAGATAATAATGGCATAATAATTCCCGCCGGTGAAAGACATTATCTTCGGGTAGACCTGCCCCGTGATAAAGTGATTGAAGCTTTTAAAGCGGCAACTTTATTATAGGGTTAAATAAAAATCAGTATTTACTAATGTTAAGGAGAATTTAAAATGAAAAAGAAAAGGTTTAGTTATATTTATTTGTTAATCATCTTGTTAATCATTTGTATTAATGATCTGCAGGCGAGCAGAAGGGTAATTATTGCCACTATTGGCGGGGGAGGAGGAACGATAAATGCGGGAGATAACCGGGACCCGCAGAAATTAGTGGTTCAAATGATTGATTTCTGGAAGGAGGAATTGAATAAAGTTCTCCCATTTCAGCCTGACCTGATTCTTTTAACAGAAGCCTGTGACCGCCCCGGTGGCCTAAATAGCACGGAAGAGTTTAACTATTACAGGAACCGCAGGAACCAGGTATCTGATTTTTTTGCATCTGTTGCAAAAACAAACCATTGCTATATCGCTTTTGGAATGAAGCGGGAAGAAAACGGATCGTGGCATAATTCATGTATCTTACTGGATAGAGATGGCAAGACAGCTGGAATTTACGATAAGAATTTTCCTACTATCGATGAAATGAATCTCGGTATCAAAGCAGGCATAGAGACTCCGGTTTTTCATTGTGATTTTGGAAGTGTGGCCTGTGTAATTTGTTTTGATCTGAATTTTAATGAACTGCGTGAGCGATATGCAATTCTCAAACCCGACATTTTACTTTTCCCGTCAATGTACCACGGCGGCCTCGAACAAGCCAAGTGGGCATATGATTGCAGGTCATTCTTTGTATGCTCTTATGGATTTCTTACTGGTCCATCGGAAATTCGTAACCCTCTTGGAGAAGTTGTCGCCTCCTCTACAAACTATTATAATTATGCAATAGCTACTGTTAACCTCGACCGTAAGCTCGTTCACCTGGATTACAATTGGGAAAAACTAATTGCGCTTAAAAAGAAATATGGGAAAGAAGTAACTATTACTGATCCGGGTAAATTGGGTGCAGTTATGATAACCAGTGAGAAAAATGATATGAGTGTTGACGAGATGATAAAGGAGTTCAACATCGAATTACTTGATAATTATTTAAGCCGGTCACGTCAAAGTAGGCTTAAACAATTGGACTCCAAATGATTATTATGGCGTTAGCAGGACATAAAGTAAGAGCCGTTTAATATTAATTCATTACCTGTCACCAAACAAAAAATATCATGAATAATTTTATCACGTCAAAAGAGTTATACAAATGGTGCAAGGTACCATATGATCAACTGGAGAAACATCCGGATAAAAAGGTTCAGTTACGATTAGTAAAAGATTCCCGGGAAATGGGATGGTTAATGGCAAAAGAACTGGCAGAGGAAATAAAGTCTAACAATTCGAAAAATAAAATCACCAGGGCCATTATCCCATGTGGCCCGGCATGCTGGTACAAACCGTTTGCCGATTTGATCAATGCTGAAAACATCAGTTTAAAAGACCTTGTTGTTTTTCACATGGATGAATGTTTAGATTGGCAGGGACAGGAATTGCCAAGAAAGCATCCATATAGTTTCCGGGGATTTATGGAAAAATTCTTTTACGGACCTGTTAAACCCGAACTGAGTGTCCCTGATGTTAACAGAAAGTGGTTGAATGCAGATAATATCTCAGAAATTAAAAGTAAAATAACCGAAGCGCCTATTGATATTACGTTTGGCGGATGGGGACAGGATGGCCATATAGCTTATAACCAAACCAGAAGGCATCCTTTTAGCCATATTACCATTGAAGATCTGAGAAATTCAACAATCCGCATTCAGGAGAACAATATAGATACCATCATTGCCTTGGGACAACGAACGTTCGGTTCGGCTTATCAGTTCGTTCCCCCCATGTCGGTTACTCTGGGAATCAAAGAATGTCTTTCTGCTAAGAAAGTAAGACTGTTTAGTGACACAGGGGCCTGGAAGCAAACCGCCCTCCGGGTTGCATTATTTGGCCCGATAACCACGGAATATCCAATAACATTGTGTCAGGAACATCCCGATGCAATACTTACGGCAACCTTCGCTACGGCGACACATCCAATAAGTGAAAATCCGGACTGGGAACTAACCTTTTGAATTTTATAGATGCCTACAACTTTAAAATATGATAATCTGAGTCTTCGATTTACCGGAATCATTGGTACCGGAGGTATAGGTTCCGGAAAGTTTTTTCAGCTCAATGGAAATCATACGCTTGGAAGAGAGGAAAGCAGAAGTGGACATTTCCTGGATGTAAACGATTACTGTAAGCAGCATATTATTCTTTATTACATTAAGGTACTTTTGGGTAACTCATTTTCAGTTACACCAATAGGTCGGATAGGAGATGATGATGTGGGAAACATCTTATTTAATGAAATGAGTGAAACTGGCTTCAACATGGATTATGTTGAAAAAATAACTAATGCATCGACCTTATTTTCGTTCTGCTTTTATTATCCGGACAGCACTGGAGGGAACCTGACTACTGACAATTCGGCAAGTGGGCTGGTGGATCCGGTTCTAATTGAAAAAGCCGGAAATGAAATCGCAAAACTCGGATCAAGAGGTATCATCATGGCGGCTCCTGAAGTTCCGTTTATTACCAGGCAAAAGCTTATTGAGATTGGGAAACAACATCAATTATTCTGTTCTGCTTCCTTTACTTCTGAGGAAATGCAGGAGGTTTTGAACTCCGGAGTTTTGCGAAATATTGACCTGATTTCGATAAATATTGATGAAGCATCTTCTATTTCAGGAGATTCAACCAGTACAAATACTAGCTCTATCGTTCAGAATACGGTACAAAAATTAATGAATTATAATATGGAGATCATGGTTTCCATTACAGCCGGCAAACTGGGGAGTTGGGTCTGGGACGGGTTTCGGCTGACTAATTTTCCAGCAATCAAAACCCAGGCTCTGAGTACAGCAGGGGCAGGGGATGCATTTTTCTCAGGTTTGCTCTGTGGCATAGCCCTTGGACTTTCTATGTCTGAAGCCCAACAGCTGGCAACCTTAATAGCCGGAATGAGCGTTCAATCACCGCATACCATTCATAAAGGCATTGACCGGTCATCATTATATGACTTTTTGACTGCTTCTGATTTATCATTTTCAGAAAAAATAATTAAACTATTGGGGAATTAATACAATGGGAATTATAATGCGCTTTATTCAACAATTTGATCTTGTTGAGAATATTTCTTATATATCAAATTTATTGGATGAAAACCCAAATGTGCATATCGATTTTTCTGTCTGCTCGACGAAATGAACTGAAAGCTGTTAAAACGAATTTGAATCAATCGCTGGAAAAAGGTATAGGGGCGTTTGCAGAGTTCTTCGTCTTATAATGCTGATATTTTTAAAAACGGTATTTAATAGAGAACAGGGGTAAATTGAGCATTATGAAAATTCAATTCTTTTGTCCGTACTGGGGTTCTGAAACTCTGGATTTCAAAACTTTTCTTGATAAAGTGAGAAAAGCCGGGTATGATGGCGTTGAGATGAGCCTGCCAATTGAATCGGAAAGCAGGGAAGATATTTCAGGACTGCTGCAGCTTTCAGGCATGAAGTTTATTGCCCAGCATTGGGAAACATCGACGGCGGATTTCAGAGAACATAAAGTTGAGTTTCAACGGCGATTGGTAAACTTGGTAAAAGCCAATCCGTTATTTATTAATACTCAAACCGGCAAAGATTTCTTTAGCTTTCAACAAAATGCTGAACTGATTGAAATTGCCGACAAAATTTCTCAGACGTATGGTGTTAAGATAATTCATGAAACACACCGTGGTAAATTCAGTTTTGCACCACATATAACCTTTGGGTACCTGACCAGTTTTCCCGGATTGCGTTTAGGACTCGATATTTCTCACTGGTGTAATGTTGCCGAATCATGGTTAGACGATCAATCTGAGGCAATAAACATGGCAATTTCAAGAGCAGATCACATACATGCCAGAGTTGGTTTTCCCGAAGGACCCCAAATTCCTGATCCTCGTGCTCCTGAGTGGCAGGAAGCTCTGGAAAAACATCTGAAATGGTGGAAGCAGGTTATTTATCAGCGAAGCGATGAAGGTTGGTCTCAATTCTCTATTACACCAGAGTTTGGTCCATACCCTTATATGACCATTTTACCACATAGCAGACTGCCGCTGGCAAACCAATGGGAGGTGAATGTATTTATGATGGAATATCTGAAATCCAAATTAAGTTGAAAACACTAATAATCTGAGTGATCATGGAAGATTTTAATGTGATTGTGAGGGATTACAGTCTGACAGGTGTTGAGTCTCAGAAAGCGATAGACCTGGGCCTTGCAAATGCTGAATGGTATCAATCGCCAATAGAGTATGAGGAAATGCGTAAACTGTTGATACGCAAAAACGGCCCTGCTATAATAGACACGCTTATCTGGTTCGGGCTTATCTTTGGATCAGGATATTTAGTCTTTTTGTTTTGGGGAACCTGGTTATTTCTTTTTCCATATATTATTTATAGTGTGCTGTATGCCTCTACTTCCGATTCGCGTTGGCACGAATCGAGCCATGGGACGGCATTTAAAACCGACTGGATGAATAACCTGTTGTACGAAATCTCATCTTTTATGGTATTCAGGCAGTCAACTGTATGGAGATGGAGCCACGCCCGTCACCACAGCGATACGATTATAAGGGGCCGGGATCCTGAGATTGCTGTGCCCAGGCCTCCGAACATAAAAAAGATCATTCTTGTCTTTTTCGGAATTTCCAGCTCAATTCCCGAATTTAAAAGGATGCTTCGTCATGCTGTCGGCCGGATTGACCCTCAGGTTGCTACTTATGTTCCTGAAAAAGTATATAAAAAAGTATTTTTCATAGCAAGGATATATATTTTGATTTATTTGCTTGTCATAGCCCTTTCCATCTTTCTCAGGTCAATTTTACCGTTAATGTTTATTGGTCTGCCGACCTTGTTTGGCAGCTGGCTCATGCCTGTATATGGATTAACACAACATGCAGGATTGCAGGAAAATGTGCTTGACCATCGACTTAATTCCCGAACAGTTTATATGAACCGGTTACACAGGTATCTATACTGGAATATGAATTATCATGTAGAACATCATATGTTTCCCTTGGTCCCATACCATTCCCTTCATAAGTTGCACGAGCTGATGAAGGATGACTGCCCCAAACCATATAATGGAATCATCGAGACCTTTAAAGAAATTATTCCAACCCTTTTAATTCAACGGAAAGATCTCTCTTATTGCATCGAAAGGAAATTGCCTGAAAAGAGACCGTTTAAAAAAGTAGAGATTAAGAATAGGTTTTTCGGAAATAAAGCTAACCTGTCAGATGGCAGGATCGAGGTCTGTAACATTACTGATTTACCAAAAGGTGAGGTGGTGAGATTTGATTTTAATCAAAAAACGTACGCTGTTTACCATACTGCCGATGACAGGTTATTTGCTACTGAAGGAATTTGTACTCACGGGAACGCCCATCTTGCTGAAGGTATAGTGATAGGCGATTTGATCGAATGCGCCAAACATAATGGACGCTTCAGTCTTAAAGACGGATCGCCCAAACGGACCCCTGTTTGCGTTAGCATCAATACATATAAAACTGTCGCAGATAATGGGAAGATATATCTGACCTTGAAGGCGCTTAATATAAAAGAACCTGACAAAGAATTAAAATACAATGTTGTAAGTAACAATAATGTAACTCCTTTTATCAAGGAATTGGTGCTCGAACCATCAGACAGAGAGACACTTATTTTTAAACCGGGGCAATATATTCAGCTCCTGATACCACCTCACCGGATAGAATTTAAGACATTGCAGATCGGGCAGCCGTTTTGGGAAACATGGCAATCAATGAACCTGTTTGATTACTTTGCAGAAAATACACTTTTTACAAGACGTAATTATTCCATGGCAACTAATCCTGTTGCTGAGAAACAACTTAGGTTCAATATCCGTATTTCGCTCCCGCCAACGGGTGAAAATGTCCCTGCCGGAGCCGGATCATCTTATGTGTTTAACTTGAAGCCCAATGATAAGGTATCGCTTGTAGGTCCATTTGGCGATTTTCTGATTAAGCCTGCAAATAGAGAGATGATTTATCTGGGTGGAGGGGCAGGGATGGCGCCGCTTCGTTCACACCTCGCTTATTTATTCGAAACCGAGATGACTACACGAAAAGTAAGTTATTGGTATGGTGCACGATCCAGGGCCGATTTGTTTTATCAGGACTATTTTGAAAACCTAATGAGTAATGTAATGAATTTCTCATTCCATGTTGCATTATCTGAACCTAAAAAGGAAGACAATTGGAATGGGCATATTGGGTTTATTCATGAGGTGTTATACAAAAATTACCTGAAAAATCACCCTGCACCAGACGAGGTGGATTACTATCTATGCGGCCCTCCTGCCATGATCAAGGCCGCAATGGAAATGCTTAACCAATCAGGTATTAAGGAAGATCATATTGTGTTTGATGAATTTTGATAAGCATCTCTCATGCATATATTCAATACTTTGCATTCTGTTTTATACTAAACTCTCTCACTATTTGAGTCTGATATTTAGTTGTTAAAATTATCAACGAATAATTGCTTTCCACTGCTATTCGACAATCTAACATAGTCGAATGCCCCTGATCCTTTTGTTTCAAATCTTATGCCTTTAATCTGCCCTAAAAGCTGATTATACTGACAGGAGAAAATTGTATCTCCATTATTAATTATTCTTGCACTTTTATTTTCCAATACAATTTTCATAACATTCCAGGAAGACAAATCTGCACTAAGAAAAGAAAGATCATTGTATTTCCCGTTCAAATGTTTTTCACCAATGGTTATTTCAGACCATCTGTAACATCCTTTCTGGACTAGGATAACAGAAGCAATTCCATTTTCTCCGATTAATCTGAATTCAACATCATAACAACTTATTCCGCCTATATCTTTACTGTTTTTATATTTAACTTCAAATTCGCAGCTATCTGCTGAAACATGAAAGTCCTTATATAGAAGATGTTCCAGGTAATATACGGTATTCCCATTGAATCCCTGAATACTCAACTCTTTGGGAGATATATATAAAATGCCGTCGTTTATTATGTTGTGTACTTGCCTCTCAAGTCCGAAGACAAATTTACGAAGGATAAAATTATCGTCATTAAAGTAAAAACTGTTCCAGCCTTCTGAAAGCACATGAATTTTCGTCGATGCAATAATCTTCCCACTTGATGAGATTCTTACATTGAAAAACCCGGGAGTCTCAAAACAGTGATTTATTAATGTTCTGCGAATGTCAAGCAATTCTCCTTTAAATTTGTCTTCTGCCTCATTCTGATCGAAGTCGATATAGACATCCTTATTTTTATATTTAGAAATATCATAATTAAAGGAAACCGTATGTGGTGCAATTCCTGTAATATCATTTGCTTTAAAGATTATTCTCTTGCTTTTCTGTTCCGAAATCACAAGAAGAAATGTTATTACCATGAAAATTGCAAAAGGAATCATCAATACCTTTAAATTAGCTGCACCGACAAAACCCTTACTTTTCAGAAAATTAGTAACCTTATGGATGCTATGAGCCTCATTCCTGACAAATGTATCCCAGTCAGCATATTTTAAGAATCTTGCCAGAGCATTTTTGGTAGCTGTCTGAGTGGTGTAATCATCTTTATATTTAATCTTGCCAAACAGACGTTTGAGAGTTTGTGGACTTATTGAAATATTTGTTTCTTCAGAAATAAGCAGACTAAGTTTTCTGAATTCGTTGTCAGTCCACCCTGATACATTTTTCCAATTGAGTTTTTTCTCAATTTTCCGGATNNCTTTCAATTTGTACAAAATGTAAAGGTTTTGTACAAACAATGTATAATTTTGACACAATACAAAGTAATTTATCTGATCTAAATTACTTAATCTTTATGAAAAATAAAACTAACAATAAATAGAGAATTATCAAAAAATTAAAACATAAAACTCCTATCATATGAAGAAACTATTACTACTGATCGTTTTGTATGTGTTTATAAGTGGTTTTACATTATTGGCACAGACAATAATCATTTCAGGTACAGTTACCTCTTCAGTCCAGAGCGAAGGTGCAATCCTTGGTGTAACTGTTACTGTTAAAGGTACAACTGTTGGTGTTGTGACAGATGTGAATGGAAAATATTCAATTGCAGTACCACAGAATGCTACTACCATGGTTTTTTCCTATATAGGGATGAAAAAACAGGAAATTGAAATCGGAGGCCGTAAAGTAATTGATATTGTAATGTTCCCTGACATTTTAGGCCTGGATGAAGTTGTTGTTACAGCCCTTGGCATAGTTAGGCAGGAAAAAGCTCTGGGGTATTCAACAACCCAGGTGAAGGCAAAGGACCTGGTTCAGTCAAAACAAATCAATGTGGTTAATGGATTGACCGCCAAAGTTTCTGGTTTGCAGGTCACTACGGTGAACAACGGATTATTTGCCCCAACGCGAATTACCTTACGAGGAAACCGCTCTTTAACTGGGAATAATGAGGCCTTGACCATTGTGGACGGCGCCATATATTATAATGATATCAGCAGCCTGAATCCTGACGACATTGAATCTATAAACATATTAAAGGGTGCAAGTGCGTCTGCTAATTACGGATCTGATGCTTCTAACGGGGTATTGATTATTACTACAAAAAAAGGGATTACCGGTAAACCGGTGATCAATTTCTCTTCCACGGTTCAACTTGAAACAGTTTCTTACATGCCTGATATGCAGAATCAGTTTGGTAGCAATGGAGGTGAAAGCTTTCCCCAGAATTTCAATGATCTTAGATATTATATCCCTGATGAAAATCAGCAATACGGTCCTCTGTTTAATGGCAAACTTGTTCCTTTGGGGAGGCCAATTGGTGATGGAAGCTTATTAATGGTTCCTTATTCATCCCTAAAAAATGAGAAAAGAAAGTTTTTTAATAATGCCATTACCACGCAAAACAATTTTTCTTATAGCGCAGGAGATGAAAAAAGCAAATTCTTTCTGAGCGCTCAGGATGTGAATTCAAATGGGGTAATGCCGAAAGATTATGGGAGCCGGGATGTGTTCAGGGCCGGTGGATCAAAAACCTTTGGAAAATTTTCTACAAATTTTTCTGTGACTTATACCCATAAGTACACGAATACCACTAACACTGGTGATGTATACAATAATGTTTTGAATACTCCCCAGCATGTGCCTTTGACCAGCTTAAAGGATTGGCAGAATAATAAGTATGCAGACCCCAGTGGTTATTTTAATGATTGGGCGGATAATCCTTATTTCACTATTGATCAAGAAAGGAATAAAACAAATGAAAATGGTTTGGCTGGAAATGTGCAGTTAAATTTACAGGCATTTTCATGGCTGAATCTGAGTTACCGCGCCTCGGTGAATAATTCAAATACCAAGTATGAATACATTCAAGGGACGGCACATTACAATAAGCATGCACAGACGAGTGACACAGTATTCTATTCAAATTCCGATGGAACGGGTGTGTTTAGCCAAAATGACTATATCAAACCCCAGGCCCAGGGATTAAGTACTACTCAGGCACAGTATAATACTTCCAGCTATTCTAATTACCTGCTCACCTCCGACTTTTTGGCCACAATTTCAAAAGACTTCAAGAATAATGTCAATCTTACTGTAACTCTGGGTGAATCATATATAGATAACAAGATTGATTATCTGGCAGTGAATGCAGGGCCGTTATTTCTACCGGTATACAATATAAACAACCTGACCGGTATTCCGGATTTGGGCCAATACAGAAAACAGGCAAGAAAACTGGGATATTTTGGAGATGTATCAATCGGATACAAGAATTTTGCGTTTTTACATGGCTCCTATAGAAATGATATAGATTCCAGGTTATCCAAGGCTAACCGGTACATCCCTTATTATGACATTGATGCGTCCATTGTTCTGAGCGATTTGATCCATTCAACTGGTATCCGCCAGGTTATTAATTATTTAAAGATCAGGTTCGCTCATTCTTTAACAGGAAATGCTTCTTCCCTGGGAAATGGTTCCTCCAACATTGCAGACGGTGCTTATACCACGGAGCCGACACTTAACGCTGCCCCGGGCTTTCCATTTAACGGGTTGGGAGGTTACCTTTTAAATACCACTATCTCCAATCCGAATATTAAACCGGAAGCGATTACAGAAAATGAATTAGGGGTTGAAGTTTCCTTTTTTCAAAATAGGATAACATTGGTTACAGATGTTTATCAGCAGAAATTAAAGGATGGAATTGTTTATTCCAATACTGCCAGCTCCACGGGTTTTAAACGTTCCCTGATAAATGCGGCCAGTACTGAAACCAAAGGATTTGAAGCTGACTTAAAGGCAACCATCATTACATCCAGGACAGTAACCTGGAAAGCAGGTATAAATTATACACGTAATCAAAGCAAAGTGCTTTCTATTAACGGCGATCTTCCATCCCTTAATATTGGAGGTAATTCTTACGCGGTACTTAATAAGCCCTATCCGGTTATTGAAACCAATGATTGGCTCAGGGATCCACAGGGACATGTAATCGTTGATGCTATTACAGGAAACCCGTCTACGGACCCAAATTTAAAAATAATGGGGAATGCAAATCCAACTGATCTGCTTGGACTAACTTCCAGTGTAAGTTGGAATAATTTCACATTGAACGCTACTGCAGATTACAGGGGAGGATATAAAGTCTTTAATAAATTAGGTTATACTATGACCTTTACAGGAATCACCCCCGTCACTACAGAAACCGGCCGCCAGCGTTTTGTATTCCCGAATTCCGTCATAGATGAAGGCGGAGGTAAATATGTTACGAACACCAATGTAACAACCGATGACGCGGGTTATAACTTTTGGGCAGGGTCTTATCTGAATGTCGGATCCAATTATATTACCAGCGGTTCTGTCTGGAAATTAAGAGAAGTGGCTCTGAGATATGATTTTCCAAAAAAATGGTATTCCGGAGTGAATATATTTCAGGATATCAGCTTCACCTTATCCGGTAGAAACCTGATCATGCTGAGACCTAAGACAAATATCTGGACTGATCCTGAATTTAGTGACAATACAGGTAATGCGGTGGGAACGAATTCTGTTAATCAGACGCCCCCGACCCGGATTTTCAGCGCTACCTTATCCCTTATGTTTTAATGATTGTTGAATACCAAAACTTATTGTCATGTGTAAAGAAATAAAAATATTCAAGATATTCATTCTCGCATCTGCGATATTATTAATGGGTTCCTGTAAAAATAGTAATTTTGATATTAATAGCCCGAACCCAAATCAGCCCTCCTCAGTGACACCCAATTACCTGTTAGCGTCTGCGTTAGCTTCATCGGCAAACCTGGTATTGGGAGGTGATGAAACTTTTGCTAATTTCTGGATGGGCTATTGGGCTCCTTATGGAGAGCAATCCCCTACTGTCCTATCCTATAATCTCACCACTGATACTTATTCCTCCAATTGGGATCAATCTTATATAATCCTGGAAAACTATAAAAATATTGCAGATCAGTCTTCATCAGCAGGTAATGCTTATTACCTTGCTATCGCAAAAATCATGAAGAGTTTTCATTTTCAGCGATTAGTCGATTTATATAATAATGTTCCTTACCATGAAGCATTAAACTCGACGAACAGTTTTCCAAAATATGACAATGGCGAGACCATTTATAAGGACCTTGTTGTTCAGCTGGATTCTGCAATTAAGATTATTAAAAGAGCTGATGTATTAAATACGGAGAATCCGGGTTCCAATGATGTATTGTTCCATGGAAATATGAATCAGTGGGTAAAGTTCGCTAATACCCTGAAATTGAAAATCCTGATGCGTCAAACTCAAACATCAGGGGGGGCTGCATATATACAAAGCAATCTGACCGGGTTGTCAACAGACGATTTTTTGGGTGAAGGTGAAGATGCCGGTGTAAACCCGGGGTATTCAAATTCATCGGGTGCTCAACAAAGCCCTTTATGGCAGAGCGTAGGATATAATATCGACGGGTCTCCAAACGGTGGTTATATCTATACACGGGCGAACAGTTATGCAGTGGATTTCTACATTGCCACTAATGACCCGAGAATTGGACAGTTTTATGCCACGAATAGTGACGGGATTTACCGTGGACGGGCTTTTGGAAGCAGTGATGTCGGGCAGGGAGGTAATACCATATCGGGTTTTGGTTCCGGAATACTGAAGGCAGCCTCAATGGATGCCTACATTCTGCCCGCATTTGAAAGCCTGTTTATTCAGGCCGAAGCTGCGCAGAGAGGATATATTTCCGGTGATCCGGTAGACTTATTTAAGAAGGGGGTTACTGAATCCTTCCGCATATTGAGCGTGCCTGATTATCAAAGTGCCGCCCAGGCATTATTTTCCCAACCCAGTGATAAAGTAAATATTGATGTGTCGTCCAATAAGATCAACACAATCATATTACAAAAATGGGCCGCCCTGAATGCCTACGACCCGTTGGAGTCCTATTGTGACTGGCGAAGGCTCGGCGTACCGGCAGATCTTGCCGTTTCTGTGTATCCGGGAACAACTGCAACTCATATTCCTTACAGGTTGTTGTATCCATCCAGTGAATACAATTATAATTCGGCCAATGTAAAGGCCCAGGAAAATATTAACCAGTTTACCTCTAAAATATTTTGGATGCCTTAAAACAAAAATATAAATAAATATGAAAAAAATATATCTCTCTCTGCTGGCCTTGATCATGTGTTCATTGTCTGCCTGTTTGAAAGACAAACCGGCTGTTGATTTTAGCACCGTGGGTACAATTATAGAAATATTACCGGTAAATGGAGGAGGCCTGGAAAATTTCGACGCTGCAGAATTGACTTTCTCTGAGTCAGGAACAACTGACACGGCAATGGTCATATTGAATATTGCCTCCCCGAAGCCNNACTGTGCGGGTATATTTCTATCCATCCAAGATAGATCCAACAAAAAATTATATGTTGCCTATAAGCATTAAAGACGCGCAGGGAGAAACCATTAGCGGTAATTTTGGTTCGATTTATTTTCACACCAATGCGCAGTGAACGGCGAATGAAACAAACTATATTAGCACTTCTTGTAATCATAATCTCATTCAGTTGCAAGCATAAAGAGATCTCTGATATTACATTTTGCACCCATAAAGTAGTATTGGATGAAAAGAACAAAATCATCCCATGGTATACTTCAGGTGAAAATGCATATGACCATTTTCTTCACTTACGGTGGAATTTTATTAAGACAAAAGTCCCCAATTCCCCTGGACCGGCGCCAAGATCAAAATATCCACAGTACTACTTTTATTGCGCATTCAAAGATACAGGAGGAGTTTTGAAACCTGATACATGGATGAATGATATTGGTGAAAAAATACCTAACTGGTTTGAAAATGCACGTCTTTATTATGCCTATACAGGCGATTCATCCGTAATGAAAGTTATCAAAGATTTTGTAGATTATACCCTGGTACATGGAACAAGTTCTCCTGAATTTGCCTGGCCTGATTTCCCTTATACAACGACAAATGCAGGAGATACAATATTTAGAGGATTCACTAATGCGGGAAGACTTGTGTTACATGAAATTCAAGTTGATCACGCAGGCGAAATGGGGCTGACTTATTTCAGGATGTATCTCTATACCAATGAGAAGAAATATCTTAA
>PMIL01000346.1:20930-22197 GCA_003157075.1 Bacteroidales bacterium
ATGAAAACAGGTTTCTGGACAGACGGCCATTCTGATACTGATGTTAAGAGTAATACCTACAAAAGCAATCTTAGCGCAAGTAATACAACACTCTGCCTGTTTGATTATCCCGAACTGGATCCCGAATGGAAGAGTGATGTTCCCATGCTGATAAAATGGACGGAAGATAACTTTGTTTTCAGGACAGCACCAGGGGAACCTTCAACTATGTGGGGAGCCAACATAGTAGGTGAACAGGATTCTTTCAACTTTAAAATGGATTATCAGACTGCCAGGTATGCAGCTGAATGTGCACGATGGTATGCGGTTTCCGGTGATGAATCGTTTAAAGAAAAAGCTTATCGCTCGCTGAACTGGGTTACCTATTGCAACGATTCTACAGGTAAAGCTTTTGAGAGTCCTGTCAGCAAGGGTATTCTAAGCTGGTGGTCAGACTGCTATGGCGAATGCCCACGCATGTTTTACCAGGCTTTTGCCGGTGTTCCGGAATGGGCACCACCTGCCGAAAACCATATACTATATTCCGCAGGAATTTTGAAAAATATACTGTATGACAAACAAAAGGTACAATATATTGCCACCAAAGACAATGATGTTGAGTATTTGCGATTGTCCTTCAAACCCAATACAATTACAGTCAACGGAACCAAATTACCTTTGCTTACCAAATCTGGCGATGAAGGCTATGCACTTAGAAGTCTTGGCAATGGTGATTATGCATTATCAATAAAACGAAAGTATGCAGGTCGAGTCGTAGTTCAATAAATTTACTAATCGAAAGCCGGGTAAATGTAGATTTATCAGAAAACAATAAATACAGCATCTCCTTACTGGTTCAACTATTATTCTTTTTATAATATATTCCATTTTAGTTTATTCGTGCCCGTATTATAAAGTGAGAGTTATTTAGCTTATTTACTATGTGTTAGAACTAGATTCATTTCGTATGGTAATTAAGCAAATGTAAAGGTTTTGTACAGCTTTTGTACAAGCTTTTTTCGCCAAGGTTGTAAATTGTAATTCTAAATTTAATGGCTAAGACTAATCCCATAAATACTAATCAAATTATTAAAATGCTTATGGTAACTAAAATTTACAACCTTCTAATTTAATAATCTAATTTATTCTTTAACCTAAAATTCAGATCTATGAGAACATTCTTAAGATTTTCTCTCCTTTTTGTGATCTTTACAATTAGTAGTGCAGCCATTTTCGCCCAGACAACTTTTACAGGCAGCGTAACTGATGCTGATCATCAGCCGGTTAT
>PMIL01000010.1 GCA_003157075.1 Bacteroidales bacterium
TCTCCTGCGTATACTATCGCTCCGCTTTTTTCACCACTGATTTTGAACCAATAGAGTATGCCTGTGAAAAATTTATCTGTTATGGTTTTACCCGATTTGATTTCAACAGGATAAAGTTTTTCCATCATTTCGATTATGATATCTACTTCATGACCTGTATTATCTCTCCAGAAATAAAGATTATTGCTTTTAGCCTGATTAAAACGATGCTTCAACAGTTCCCCGATTGTAAAATTCTCGAACAGGTTGCCTGACAGAGGGTGATAATTCAGTTGTTCAGCATTCTGAATACCCAGAAGGGCACATGCCAGGCCGGTATCATAAAAATAAATCTTTGACATCTTAACAATTCTTTTATTAAAGTTACTGTGATGGGGATGCAAACGATATATTATGAAACTACTTTCAAGAACCCCTATCCAGGAAGCTATCGTCTTATTATCTACTCCTGATTCAATTGCAAGACTGTTCATATTCAATAGTTGACCTGTCCTGCCAGCGCATAATCTTAAAAATCTCTCAAAAGCGTTTAAATCAGTTATATTTTTTATCAGTCTGACATCTCTTTCAATATATGTACTGATATAATTTGGATACCACTTACCCGGATCCACAGGCTGATCATACAAGGATGGATAGAAACCCCTGAACATCAGATCGTGAAGATTATTTGCTTCTTCCGCTGGCAGTTCCGAAACAGTAAGAGGAAGCAGATTCAGATAAGCAATACGTCCGGCCAGACTCTGAGAAATACTTTCCTGAAGAAGAAAATTATTTGAACCGGTAAGAATGAATTTCCCTCTTTTATCATCCTCATCAAGAATTTGCTGTAAATATGAAAAAAGTTCGGGAACCCGTTGAGCTTCATCAATAACGGCTCCTGTTTTATATTGTGCAAGAAAGCCCCGGGGATCATCCAACGCAAATCGTCTGATATCAGGATTTTCGAGACTTACATATGGTTTATCACGAAAAACATAACGGGTTAAAGTAGTCTTACCTGATTGCCTCGGACCAACCACCGCAACAGCTTTAAATTGCTTTGCAAGGTTTATTAATTCTGATTCAGCTTCACGTTTAATCATGGATCAAAATTACAATATTGGATTCAAATTCCAAAACTGTAAGGTTTTTTCTTATCAGAAGAAAAAAGGTGAAAGGCGTGGGGCAAAAAGCACAGGGCACAGGTTGAGGAACGAAGTGACGAAATCCTGACATCCCGAAGAATGAGGGATGGTCGGGAGCGCAGGGCATGTAGTTGTCCTGCAGTCGTGCGGTCGTGCGGTCCGCTACCTGGCAGATTGCAAGGCCGAGCACAGCAACAGACTGCAAGTCGGAGCGTAGTGACCAGACTGCAAGACTGCATGACCGCAAGACCACAAGACCTTTACGACCCTCCACCCGATGCCCAAAATTTGTCAATTTCAATTGAATTATGTAAATTGCGTTACGTAAAATACGTATTATGAAGAACAAAATCACAAATCCATTTGTCACAGGTGGATATATAGGGCCTGAATATTTCTGCTGAGAACCATTATCCAATCTTATCCCACAATACCTTTCATTTTTTCAGGAAGCAGTAAACATATGCTGGAACAAATGTTTTCAGCAGCCGGCAGGCCCTTTTATCAAAGCGCCGAACTCATGTACCTCGATAAAATACCCGCACCCGATTACAGAAAGTTTATTGTGGAAAAATTTGTATCCGCAGGGAAAAAGATAGATGATGAAGCAATATCCAGAATATTCAACTGGACAAGGTTGCACACTTTTTATGTTCAGGATATTTGCAATCTTTTATTTGAAGCCGATCGTAAAGTAATTGATCAGGATCTGATCAGTCAGGTTTTTCATCGTGTGCTGACTTCAAATGAACCATTATTTGCCAACTACCGGAATCTCATTCCGGGTCATCAATACAGACTTCTGCAAGCAATTGCTGTCGAAGATGGGATTGTACAACCAACTTCCGGCGCTTTCATAAAGAATCATATGCTTACCAGTGCCAGCTCGGTTGCTGCTTCACTAAAATCCCTTTCAGAAAAAGAAATGATTGTTCAAAGTGGAAACAAATGGATCGTATATGACGTTTTCTTTTCGAGGTGGCTGGAGTATCAGTATGGGAATAAATCAGGCTGANNAACCTAAGAGATCCCTCACTCATCCACCTTAACCCCATAGCTTACGAAAAGTATGAAGGGTGGATTCATTCGGGATGACAGGTTTTTGGGGTGTATTGGGGGAAGGAAGCAGCGGCGATTCATTCATTGAAAATCAATTTTCGAGTGAATCGCCGCTGCTTCCTTCCCCTTTTTCTCCCTTAAATTCATTGTCATCCCGAGCGAATCCACCTATCTCATTTACACTAACTTAAGGATGTATGGTGGATGAGCGAGGGATCTCCCGGAGTTAAACTGATCTCTTGCTAGTTATGATTTTTTGTTTAACTAAATAGCTGCAAAATCAGGCTGATGGCAGATGGCTGTTGGGTTGAAGGTGGAAGAAGATGAAGAGACGAAGTGACTGAGAGACTGAGAGACTAAGAGACTAAGAGACAAAGTGACTAAGTGCTAAAAGAATAAGTGAAAAATTTATT
>PMIL01000168.1 GCA_003157075.1 Bacteroidales bacterium
GAAAGACTTATCATCCTCTGCCCTACCGAGATTACCGGGAATGATGTGATTGCTTACGCAAAACCTGTTTCAGGAAGTAATATATAATTGTTTGGTGGCTTGCCCTCTGCAAGGGTTGCCCTCCTGCATTTTTTACCCCCCCTGCCCCCCTAAAGGGGGGTTTGATCTCGGGATGTGATTGTACTTTTTTTTTTAAAAATCTTTGCGAACTTTGCGCTAACCTTTGTGTACTTAGTGGTTAATGGATTTCAAAATGAATCGGATAGAAAAAGACAGTTTAGGCGAGAAACAGATACCAGCTGAAGCGCTGTACGGTATCCATTCTGTTAGAGCCACAGAGAATTTCCCTGGGAATTCTCTGTTTCCTGTTGAGTGGTACAAAGCAGTTGGCATCACTAAACTGGCCTGCTATAACACCTACAGAAAATTTGTGACAGCTGCTGAAGCTAAATCCGGGAAAGATCTTCCTCTTAAAATAATAAACGACGATATTCTGAATGCCCTGAGTGCGGCAGCTAAAGATGTTTCAAAGGGAAACAATTTTGATCAGTTTATTATTCCGGCTGTCCAGGGNNTGTTACAGTCTCTCGAGGAAAAAATTAACCAGCTCCGGCAGAAAATTGAGTTGTTTGAAAGAAACAACAGGGAAAAACTTCGGCTGGCTTACACTCAGATGCAGGCAGCGGTTCCCTCTTCTTTTGGAATACTTTTCAGCACCTACAATGAAGCGCTTTCACGCGACTGGTGGCGTGTATCAAAATGCACAGAAAGGATAAAACAGGTCAATTTGGGCGGAGGTGCAATCGGTACAGGGCTATCGTTGCCGCGTTTTTTCATAATGGAAGTTGTGCCAGAACTCAGGAAACTTACCGGACTCCCGCTCGCACACAGTGAAAATCTATCAGATGCTACTTCTAATATGGATAAGTGGGTTGAGATCCATGCGACTCTAAAGGCACACGCAGTAAACCTGGAAAAAATGTCTTCCGACTTCCGTCTTCTGTCTTCCGACCTTGTTGGAGATAAAATTATTTCAATCCCTGACAGACAGGTAGGAAGCTCGATTATGCCTGGAAAGATCAATCCAGTAATCCCTGAATTTGTTATTTCAGCAGCCCACAAAATATATTCCAACGATGTTCTTATCTCATCCCTGAGCGGGCAGGGCACCCTGGAATTAAATGCTTACCTACCGGTTATTGGTTGTGCAGTTATCGAAAGCATTGATCTGCTTATCTCATGTAATGTAACCCTGCTTAACAATCTTTTTTCAGAATTAATAATTAATGAGAAAGAAGGTTATGAAGCTGTCATTTACAGTCCCTCAATAACAACTGCTCTCAGCCCTCATATCGGATATCATAAAGCAGCTGAGCTGGCCTCGCTCATGAAAGACAAAAAGATAACCATCTTTGAAGCTAACAAGATTCTGAAATTGATTGATGAAGCAAAACTAAAATCCATCCTCGAACCCGGGAATCTTCTGAAATTAGGGTTTTCACTTGAGGATCTGTGACAGGCATCATGCGTCGCACGGCAGGCGACATATTTCGGTGCGCTGCACCTTTGCACTCTACATCATACATTTATCTGCTACAAATATTATGCTGCTACGCACCATTGGACAAATACTTTGCGGCAGAGCCGCATAATATTTGTAGTAATCACACGAAACATAATTGCAAGGTGCAGAGCACCGTAATATTTTGTGTGCCCAAATAGTTATATAAGGTTTATTAAGATAAAACCCCTTCCCAGCGGTCCCCCGTGGGGAACGTGACGCTCAACATTTCCCCCTTGGGGGAAAATGAAAGGGGGTTCAAAAAAAAAAGAAGCTTAATATGTTACCCTTATTATGCAGTGGTACATAGCTATTGGGTTCCCAGAGTGACACGGAGAATTAATCCCGATAAAAATCACTAATTTTGCAGCAAATTTCTGTAATGGTAACCAAAGGAAGAGAGTCAAAACCGCATATAGGTATTTACGGCCGCCGCAACAATGGAAAAAGCAGCCTGATAAACTGTCTCGCAGGCCAGGACATTGCTATCGTATCAGAACACCCGGGAACGACCACCGATCCGGTTAGAAAATCATTTGAAATCACCGACTTCGGTCCTGTAATACTGGTTGATACTGCAGGCATAGATGACTCGGGAGAGCTTGGGGAGAAAAGGATTGAACGGACACTGAGTACTCTTGATACCATTGACCTGGCGCTTCTCGTCCTGGCGGATAACTCATGGGGAGAGCCCGAAGATGATCTCATAAGAAAATTCGAAGACAACGATCTTCCATACATAATAATTCACAGCAAATCTGATATTCAGGAACCGACAGAAGAATTCAGAAACAGAATTAAATTAAAAACCGGAACTGCTCTTTTTGAGTTTTCGTCTGCGGATAGACGGAATTATGAGGAACTCATCGCCCTTATCCGTAACACAATACCTGAACACTCATATAAAAACCCGAGTCTTCTGGGAGATCTTATAAGTTATGGTGACATTGTAATCCTCATAACACCAATTGATATTGAAGCCCCTGCCGGCCGTTTAATTCTTCCACAGATGCAGGCCATCAGGGATATTCTTGATAATGAAGCTGTTGCTATAGTTCTGAAAGAAAGGGAGGTTGATGCTTTCCTGAAAAAAGCCAAAATTAAACCGGCACTGGCAATTACCGATTCTCAGGTATTTGTTAAGGCAGATGCATCCATTCCTGATGATATCCCATTGACCAGTTTTAGTATAATCCTTGCGAGGTTTAAAGGAGATTTTGATAATTATCTTAAGGGCACACCTAAGATTTCTTCATTAAAAGACGGCGACCGGGTATTGCTTCTCGAATCATGTACGCATCACGTCTCCTGTGACGACATCGGAAGAACAAAGATTCCGCGCTGGATAACAAGTTTTACCGGGAAAAAGATTGAATTTGATGTTGTTGCCGGACTTGATGCTTTATCCAGACCTGTAACCGACTACTCTCTTGTAATCCAGTGCGGGGGTTGTATGATAACAAGAAAACAGCTTCATAACAGGCTTCAGCCGGCAATTAAGGCCGGTGTTCCTGTCACCAATTATGGAATGGCAATCGCTTATGTACAAGGCATTTACAACAGGGCTATTGCTCCGTTTGTAAAGGGAGAAAAAGATCAGAATACTTATCTTTAAAACCTCTATACATCTTTTTTGCCTCATCCCCCGGCCCTTTCTCCCAAGAGAGAAGGGGAGTAAGAACATAATATACAGATTCTTAGCCCCTCTCCCTTGGGACTACTCTTTATGCACATCTTTCTTCTGGATGACTATAACCGTGACTTTGACTTTCTCATTCTAAACCCTTCCCCAACCCTTCCCTTAAGCAATAAGGGAAGGGAGCTCTCCGCCCTGAATTATAGAAATATAGCTCATATTTCTTTTAACCCAAATATTCATCTTTGAAATTTCTTGTACCTTTCATTGATCATAGAATCAAAGTTTTAGGATGAAACTGCTCCCCTTCCCTTATTTGTTTAAGAGGGCCGAGCGTAAAAAAATAGCCCGGTGGGCTATTTTAGCGAAGGAGCCCGACTGCCGCGAAGGGGCTGGGGGAAGGGTTAAAGAAGCTTTGGGAAGATGTGTATAAAGGGTAGTCCCCTGGGAGAGGGGTTGGGGTGAGGTCAACAAGAGGGAACACAAGGCCGGTTGGTTTTCTAGAACCTGAAATAAATAAACGGAATTACTTCTGTCGTCCTCATCTGGAATAAAAGTATTGCTACTACCATTATAACTGCTAACTGGGCAGCAAGAGGAGTCCGAATAAATACTCCTCTGTATGACTCTTTGATACGCTCCGGTAAAAAATGTATTATATAGGCGACTGACATCAGCAACAAGGCACTGCTATAAGCTGGAAGTACGGTCATATACGAACCGGGGGAAAAGCTGCCAAAAATCTGTTTTAGCATAATGCCAACACTGTTCATATCAGGAGCCCTGAAAAAGATCCAGCAGAAGTTTACAAACTGAAAAGTTATAAAAACAGCCAATACTTTTCCAAACCAACCTGACCTTGATCGACTTTTAAAAATTGAATTCCATATCTTATTAATTACCAATCCTATACCATGCAATCCACCCCATATAATAAACTTTAACGAAGCTCCATGCCATAAACCACCCAGAAGCATGGTTATCATCAGATTAAAGTAAGTTCTGATCTTCCCTTTTCTGTTTCCGCCTAATGAAATATAGAGATAGTCGCGCAGCCATTGAGACAAAGAAATATGCCACCTCTTCCAGAAATCAGATATACTTTTTGCTTTGTAGGGAGAGTTAAAATTTACAGGCAGTCTGAATCCAAGAATCAAAGCCACTCCAATTGCAATATCGGTATAGCCTGAAAAATCGCAGTATATCTGCAATCCATATCCGTATATAGCCAGCAGATTCTCAAACCCGGAATAAATTGAGGGTGCATCAAATACACGATCAACAAGGTTAAGTGCAATAAAATTCGAGATAATTATTTTTTTAATCAATCCTTTGGAAATCATATAAAGAGCATGGCTGAACTCGGGTCTTGAAAGCCTGAACTCCTTATAAATCTGAGGAATAAAAACCGATGCTCTTACAATTGGTCCGGCTACCAGATGGGGAAAGAATGAAACATAAAAACCAAAATCAATTATGTTTCTGACGGGCTCCATTTTTTTTCTGTATACATCAATAGTATAGCTGAGTGACTGAAAAGTAAAAAAGGAAATGCCGACAGGAAGAATAATATAGCTTATATTGAATGACGTTCCCAGAATTGAATTAGAGAGAGCTGAAAGCAAGTCATACACCCGGAAATCTGTCCCGAATAACTCATTTATTGTGCTGATTATAAAACCTGTATATTTAAAATAACCAAGAAGTCCAAGATTGGAGATTATACTTAAGAGTACAAAAAAAAGTTTTCCCGAAGGTTTCTTTGATTTATATATCAGGAAACCGCAGGTATAGTCAATTACCGTAACAAAAATCAAAATGAATAAGAACAGGCCACCTGCTTTATAGTAAAAGAAAAGGCTTATCAGGAAGAGGTACATATTCCTGACCACTAATTTCTTATATACGAGACTATAGCCTGCCAGTACAAAAAGAAAAAATATCCAGAAGGCAGCTGAAGTGAATACGAATGGCTTGTCGGGATTATAATTTAACAAAGGGATTATCAGTGACTTAAATAAGCTTGTCTGTTCTGTATTTATTTCAGCCTTATCCACTGCGAGCAGCGGAGCAGGAGGAACATGTCCCGGTGATATATTGGTTTTTGACTTCCGTGAATGATCAGGTGACTGAGGGACAAACAATGAAGCTACTAGTAAGGATGACAAAGTATCAGCTCCGGGATTCGTGAAATGAACAAAATCTTTCTGCGCCAGAGGAGGTCTTTTGTTTTCCCATTTAATAATTGATGATTTCCCTCCCATTGCAGCATAAGAATTCCAGAATATTGCACCTGTTATCATGGTAGCTCTCTTCTGAGCTTCGATAATTGCGGGAATGTTGCTGTACGATTTTATACTATCACCATCATTTATCGCCATATCTGTAACTCCAACAACTATTACCTGCGTTGATGGAGATAACGTTTTAAGCAGTGATATCTGTCTTATCAGTCCCTGTTGATAATATGAATAATTATCTCTGATATTTTTTACAATGTTTAGACCATATTGAAGAATGAACAGATTGGGCAATAGCCTTTTATACGACTCTTTAAGATTCTCACTATCGACCATGGTAAATTCCAGACCTGCACTTCCCCTCTGCGGAATGTTATCGACTATGACACCGGCTTCACTCTCGATGCTGATACCATAAATATCAGGACTTACCCTGCCTTCAAATTCCAATTCAATCTCTTTTGCGCCATACAACTTGCATTTTATCTCATTTATACTACGGCCGGTCTTCAAGGTATCTGAGAAAAGCTTCTCTCCGTCACCTTTTACCGTAAATAATACTCCTCCTGCCTTGCTTTCATAAAATAAGCGTAATCTGTCATAAACAGTAGTGGTAGTATCCGCAATTTTAGAAGGTCTGATCTTTACAAATGCTTTTGTTGGTTCGGCTGTCTTCTTTCCTTCGGGCAAATATCTGCAAATTGCCATAAAAGGACCAAGATTTTTATGTGAGATCTCTCCTGTTTTATAGGATAGATAATTATATCTGATCCAGTTTGAGGAGGAGCTTAACCAAACAGACCTGCTATACATAACCGGTGTCAGAGGTAAAAAGAGTCCCGGACCTGTTCCTCCTTTTCCGGATCTCAATCTATGACGAAGATAGGATGTAACACGATCGCCTTCTATCTGTGAATCACCATAATATATGATCCTTACCTGACCTCTCGAATAACTGAGTGAATCAAAAAAGCCCTGCAACGGATTATCAGAAGTTTTATCATGAATTGGCTGCAGGTAGCTGACAGATGGAAGTGAATCAGGCGGAGTAATTTTAGCAGAATCTGAAGCATTTACTCTTTTATCATTATTCTGGCTTTCCGATTTTACATTGTTCAGAAAGCCAGGTGGAATGAATTCCGTGATTGAGGGGAAGAGATGATTTGCCGGAATTAAATAATGAAGACCAGTAAAACAGGCCAGAAAGATCAGTAACAACAAAAATGACCTTAGAGGACGCATAAATTAAAGAAGGATCAACTCTTTTTCTTAATCTTCAACTTCTGACCAACCTTTATCTTACCGGGGGCACTGATATTATTCAATGTCAATACCTGTGTGGTAGTTACATTATCAAACATCTTGACTATATCCCAGATAGTATCGCCATTCCGAACTGTATAGGTAATATACTCACCATCTGTTTCCTCCTGCGGCTCTATGCTTAAAGGCTGAGCATTGGATGTTACAGATTTTCCCAGTAATGCCTGTTTTTCAGGGAATGACATAGTATTGATTTTTGAATAGTATTCAGATTTTTTAGGATCAACATAAACAACAAGCTTCTGGCCAACCCTGATATTATTCTTGTAAATATTATTCCAGTTCCGGAGATCTGATAATCCTGTCCTGTACCACTCTGAGATGAATCCAATGTTATCCCCGTCCTTGACTGTATAAATTAACTTGGTTTTACCTTTTATATCAGCTGTAACATAAGAAGACCGGGTTGGATCGGCAATACGGGTTGCTTTACTCAGATATACGTCCGGTTTATACTGCCTTATGGTATCATTCAAATCGATAAAATCACTTACATGATTCATTGGAAGTGTCAGAGCCTGTGGTTTGGACGATCCTGGTACAAATCCGGTACGGTATTGCGGATTAAGCGCCTGAAGTTCTCCCAGAGGGATCCCCATCACCTCAGAAATCTGTACAAGATGAATATCTTTATTAACCATTATTGTGTCCGTGGCTACCGGAATATTTAGGGGTAATGGTTGAATATTATGCTCAGGATAATAGTTAACCGCATAAGCAGCTGCGATATACTGCGGAATATATCCTCTCGTTTCTTTAGGGAGTCTGTAGTATATCTCCCAGTAATCCTTTTTATTGCCTGATCTTTTAATAGCCTTATTTACATTCCCCGGACCACAGTCGTAAGCTGCAATAACAAGCACCCAGTCATTATAAATACTATATAAATCTCTGATGAACCTTGCAGCCGCCTGGGTTGACTTGACAGGATCTCTGCGTTCATCAACAACAGAGTTAATAGTTAGTCCATACATCCGGCCCGTACTGTACATAAATTGCCACATGCCGGTAGCGCCGGAGCGTCTGTTAACAGCGTTCGGATTTAATGCTGATTCAATTACTGCCATATATTTAAATTCAGCCGGCAGACCATATGAGTCAAAAACATCCTCAATCATAGGGAAATAATAATCTTTCAACCCCAGAACGGCACTGAATTTTTCTCTTTGCCTGATAGTATAAACCTCGATATGATTACGGATAATGTTATTGAAAGGAAGGCTGATTATCGAGTTTATTTTACTAAGCCGGCTCTCATAAACTGAATCAGGGCATTGAAAGCCAATTGTATCACCAGTGTATTCAGCAAGATTATTTTTTATAGCTATTTTCACATACCAGGTATTGACGAGACTATCAAGATCACGGGCAATCCTTTCACTGCTATTGTCCGTTTTAATAATGATTGTATCTACATCAGGGGCTGCTTTTGCAGTCAGGATCGCGAAAAATAAAGTTATCAGTATTGCTGTAAATCTCATAGTTTAACAAATAATTTAAAAGTTTACTTTTAAGTCTATACTTAGCCCTGCTCCTATGAATCCACCGGGTAATGACATCTGCATCGGGAGCAAGGTTACATTAAGATTAGGACTTACATCATAGTTAAAAAGACTGGCATCTACATTTGCATCAAGGATGGATACAAGGTACCATCCGGCGATGCCAATATACGAAAGATCTCTGTATCTTTTATAATAATCGACCATTCTAAGCATTGCATCCTTATAATATGTATAGGCTGACGGGAATTTAACCGGATCATAAGTCGAAGGATCCGCGATAATGAGTTTCACATAGCTGACTGTCTTAGGGTCGGTGTCTGTAAAATCCTGATAAGCTTTTATATATGTATTATAACCCCTCGAATTAAATCCCACAGAATAGACAAGTGCTCCGAAACCTGCATATACTAAAGGTATCTTCCATACTTTCCTGTTATATATCTGTCCAAGACCCGGGAATGATACAGCCAGCATAGTAGCCCTTAGAGTTTCCGGTTTAAACTTATGACTGATTGGTTTGGCAACAGCAACAGTATCCTGCGCGTATATGTTTTGCTGAATGCAAATCAAATGCAGGATAATTATAATCAGTATTTTATGAAACGTTTTCACATTAAAGGCTCACCGGAGTCAGATTCTAAGTCCGTTATAACAGCCGATAAAGATAATTATTTTCAGGAGTTCAGGCGATCAAATACTCCTAAAATGCGTTCCATATCTTCAGGTGATTCAAAAGGGATTACAATTTTACCCTGCCCCTTTTCATTTATTCTGAAATTAACTTTAGCTGAAAATATCTTGTTCAGATGAGCAGAGAGTTGCGTGAAATCATCATTTAACTTTTTCTTTTTTTCATTTTTTGCCGGGTCTTTGCTATTTTCAGACTGTAAATGTCTGACCAGATCTTCTGCCTGACGGACAGATAGTTCACCATCTATTATTTTATAATATACATTGATCTGCTTTTTCGGATCTTCAATATTTACAAGTGTCCGGGCATGACCCATCATCAGGTGTTTGTTCTTTATGCCAAGTTGAATTTCGGCGGGCAGTTTGAGCAGACGAAGATAATTTGAAACTGTTGATCTTTGTTTTCCTACCCTGTCGCTAAGTTGCTCCTGGGTAAGTTTACACTCTTCTATCAGCCTCTGAAAACTTATTGCTACCTCAACGGCATCAAGATCTTCCCTCTGAATGTTTTCAACAAGGGCAAGTTCCAGCATTGCCTGATCATCTGCCGTTCTGATATATGCAGGCACATGAGTTAGTCCTGCAAGACGAGCAGCCCTCAGTCGTCTTTCGCCGGCAATAAGCTGGTAACGACCACCACCTGCGTCACGTACGGTAAGCGGCTGTACTATGCCAAGCTTCTTAATTGAATTTGAAAGATCTTCAAGCGCCTGTTCATCAAAACTTGTCCTGGGCTGAAATGGATTAGCTTCAATTGAGTCAACAGAGATATCAAGGTTTGCTTCAACTTTTTTTTCCAGGACCTCTTTCTCCACACCATCTATTAATGCACCAAGACCTCTTCCCAACGCACTTTTTTTTGCCATGTTCATTTCTGTATCAGCTTATTAACGTCCTGAAATTATTTTTTAACTTTTAATTCATTCTTCTCAATCAGTTCTTTAGCCAGATTTAGATAGTTGACAGTTCCTCTTGAATCGGCATCATAAAGAATTGCCGGTTGACCAAAACTGGGCGCCTCTGAAAGTTTTACATTCCGCTGGATTATGGTTTTAAAAACCATTTCCTGAAAATGCTTATTGACTTCATCAGCCACCTGATTCGATAATCTTAGACGTACATCATACATTGTCAGAAGGAATCCTTCAATCTCCAGTTCGGGATTAAGATTATTCTGAATAATTTTTATTGTGTTCAGAAGTTTTCCAAGACCTTCGAGTGCAAAATATTCACATTGAACAGGTATTATCACTGAATCTGAAGCAGTCAGTGCATTAACAGTAAGAAGCCCAAGAGATGGCGAACAGTCGATCAGGATATAATCATAATCCGCTTTGATCTTTTTAAGTACCTCCTTAAGGATTTTTTCCCTTTCATGTCTGTCGAGCATCTCAATTTCAGCTCCTACCAAATCTATATTAGAGGGGATGATCCAAAGGTTTTCAACCTCGCATTTCATCAAGGCTTCCGTCGGCTCTTTCCCGTCAATAAGACAATCATATATTGTACATCTTATCTGCCGTGTGTCAATACCTATTCCTGACGTTGCATTAGCCTGAGGATCCCCGTCAACTATCAGCACTTTCTTCTCCAGAGCTGCAAGACTGGCCGCAAGGTTTATTGCTGTTGTTGTCTTCCCCACGCCACCTTTCTGATTTGCTATAGCTATAATCCTTCCCATCTTATATTACTTATCAAGTTAGTTTTGAGTTTCAAATTTACTATTTATGGTCTTCAGCTACCGGCGATAAAAGATGTAATTGTAAACATTTTTTTCGGGGTTTTCAACACCTTATTAACACTACTTCTAAAAGCTCAAAAATACAACGCATTGATTATGTGATAGCTTACAAAATATATGAATTATATTTCTTGTCAGTTCAATACACGATCATGAAAACAGCAAGTCTGATAAACAGATCATTAAA